>JAIRLQ010000164.1 GCA_031259345.1 Treponema sp. | reverse complement strand
TCCCTTTTCCTGACTTTAAATGGAAATGGGCAAGCCTTCAATGTACAGAAAGTTTAAATGATCCCGTAATTCTCTTGGGTGTTTTATTCCGTATGCGAAAACTTGAGAATATGGGGATTAAGTATAGTTCCCCGGAATTTGCACATGAAATGCAAGAATTGTCCAATGATGTCAAAGACTCAATCGAAATTAACCTTGCCGGCAGGACCGGAGACCGTAATCTGATAAGAAATTCAGGGCAGTATTGGCGGGCCGTCGGCTTGCTTGAGGACGGTGACGGAACCGGCCTCATCAGATTGACTAATTTTGGACGGCGTGTTGCCGATCATGATATTTCACAAACTGAGTTTGCGGCAATTACAATTCAAACATTTAAACTGCCCAACACAAAAATACAAAGCGCTGATGAGTGCCAAAATTGGCTGAATAGCGGTATTGTTCTTTATCCTCTGCGATTGATTTTAAACATATCAAAAAAACTTAACGATCAGGGTGTGCCTTTTATTACCACAGAGGAGCTTATAAAAATTGTTATTCCGTTATCGTCAAATCCAGATGTTACGATTGACGATTATGTGAATTTTATTTTGTGGTATCGTACAAAGAAAATTACTTTGATTGGTTGGCCCGATTGTTGTTCTGGCGCCAACGATGGGCGAATAGCACGGGAATATTTGCTGTTTCTGTCAAATTATTGCTATCTTTTCAAACAGGAAGGCGGTAACAGGTTTGACGAACAGTACTGGTACAATGATCTTCTTGATTCAGAAATAGCGGGTATTCTGGAACAAAGTACATCCGGCCAATCTTTGATCCAGGCAGTTGCTCAAATTAAGGAAAATGATATAGCGGCGGAAATTGAAAAAAAGCGTGTTGAATCAAATATAAGAAACAGGCCTAACCAGGCGAGATTTCGCAAAGATGTTTTGTCCGCCTGTGAGCGTTGTATAATTACAAATGTTACTATGCCCGAAGTTTTGGAAGCAGCCCATATAAAGCCATTCAAATATCACGGTGAGGATACAATTGCCAATGGTTTCGCGATGCGGATAGATATACACATATTGTTCGATTCCGGGCATCTGAGAATTTCCGACGATGGTAAAATTGAACTTTCAACAAAAGCACGAATGGATTATGGCGCTGTAATACCGCTCCGTATTGTTCTGCCCGGTTTTATGAACAGGGAATTCTTAAAATGGCGCTGGGATAATTATAATGGGCTGTAGGCTGGTTATATGGATGTATTGACCCCTGAACAGCGCCATAAAAACATGTCGCATATTAGAAGTAAAAATACATCGATTGAAGTTTTATTGCGTAAAGCGTTGTGGCGCGAAGGTATCCGTTACCGGAAAAATTATGCCGCATTACCGGGGAAACCGGATATTGCCATAACAAAATATAAGATCGCCGTCTTTTGCGACGGCGAATTATGGCATGGCAAGAATTGGGAAGACAAGAAAAATCGGATTAAAACAAACAGGGATTATTGGATTCCAAAAATAGAACGCAATATATACCGGGACATTGAAAACGAAAAGAAACTTGAAGGCATGTGTTGGATCGTTATCAGATTTTGGGGGGATAAGATAAAAAATAATCTTAAGGATTGCGTGGACGAAGTTAAAGAAACTATTTATGAAATAAAAAATAACATATACGGTATAACACACGGGTACAATGAGCCCGTTGATTTAATGGCGGCGGAGGACGAGCCTGGGTATAAAGCCGATAATGAATGAGCATTGAGCTTGTTCCAAAGGGCGTATCTTTATATGGCGCCGCGGGGCGTTTGTTGGCCGGGTACGGCCCGCGTCATTCACGGCAAACGTCAGACGGGCCGCCTTGCCAGCGCCTTCCTGAGGGCGGCCATGTCGGCCTCCGTGCCGGGGCCGGCGGGGAGCAGTTCCTCCGCACTGATGTCCAGTTCAAAGGGCCGCCGGCCCACATGCTCCGGGTAATGGGCGTCGCTGGATGTGATGAGGGGATAACCCAGGGTATCCAGGGGAGGGGGCCGGTCCCTTCCCCCCGCCCCGGCAAGCGGGGGAATCCGGGTACATTCCAGGGCGGCCCAGGGCCCGGGAACCACCGCCCCCAACTGGCTGAACATGGAAAAGGCCGCCCGGTCTATATGGGCGGGGATGGTCATGCCGCCGTACTCCGCGGCCTTCGGCCCTATGGCGTCTACCGAAAGGTCCAGGGGGTTTATCAAATAGTATTCCACCTCCCCCCCGATATTGTCTTCCTCGTCCACATATACCTGGTCTCCGGTTTTCTCCGGGTCGTTGGGAAAGGGAACCAGGATACTGTAGGCGTATTCGTTAAACGCGAGGCAGGCTTCCAGGCTGCCGAACAAACAGAGGATGTGGATTTCCTCGCTGGTGGTGGCCTCCATGCCGTAGATGGGGATTATCCCCCGCCGGGGGCAGAGTTTTGCAAAGGCGGGGCAGTTCAGGCTGGAGTTATGATCCGTCAGGGCAAGAACCTGAATCCCCCGGACGGCGGCGGTATCCACCAGGAACCGGGGGGACATGTCCAAAGACCCGCAGGGGGAAAGGCAGGAATGGTTGTGGAGATCGGCTAAAAGGGGCATTACTCCTTCCGCAGTAAATTGTAGAGCTTCCCCGATACGGTAAACTGGTTTTCCCCGGTCAGGAGTACCGCTATGCCCTCGTCCCTGGCCGCTTCCAGCATATCAGGCGGCAGGGGCCGGGAATTGCATACCACAATAACGGTGATATTCACCAGGGAAGCCACAGCCACAGTATTCTTGTGGGCCTGGATAGTGATCAGCGCCCCCCCGTCCTTGGCATTCGCCATCACATCGGAAAGCAGATCGGAGGTATAGGCCCCGGTCAGGGGGCTGTCCTCAAATTCGCCCTGGGCAATCTCCGCCCCCAGGGCCGCCGCCGCCTCCCGG
>JAIRLQ010000114.1 GCA_031259345.1 Treponema sp. | reverse complement strand
GGGGGTGCTTACTGCCGGGGCTGCCCAGTATTACACGAATGTCCTGGGCGAGCTTCCCTGCCGCCGCTGCGTTATTCTGGGTTCCGGGGATATCGGGCTTATTATGGCGCGGCGGCTCTCTCTTGAGGGCGCGCGGGTTCTGGGTGTATACGAAGCAAAGCCAATTCCCGGCGGCTTAAGCCGGAATATTGCCCAGTGCCTTAATGATTTTGATATTCCCCTCCATTTAAACAAAACCGTTACCCGCGTGTTTGGAAGCGGCAGGCTTACGGGGGTGGAGATTATGTCGGTTGACGGGGCAATGGAGGGTATTCCCGGTACGGAAGAGTTTGTTGCATGTGACGGGCTTATTCTTTCGGTGGGGCTTATCCCCGAAAACGAGCTTGCGCAAAGTATCGGCGTACCTTTAAGCGGGGCGACAAAAGGCCCTGTTTGTGATCAGCGTAATATGACAAAGATTCCCGGCGTGTTTAGCTGCGGGAACGCCCTCCAGGTAAACGATCTTGTAGACTATGTGTCGGAAAGCGGGGAAGCTGCCGGCCGGGCGGCGGCGGCTTTTGCGGCTGCCGGGAAAAATCCTGCGGCGCTCCGTTATGCACAAATATGCGCCGGCAAGGATATTTTTACCGTAACGCCGGAGCTTATCAATCTGGATTCCCCACAGGCCGAAATTACCGCGTTTTTCCGCGTTCGGGATGAACGTTCGTCGGTGCAAGTCCGCTTTGTTCCGGACGGCGGGGGAAAAGAACTTTTTTCGCGCAAGTTTAAGCGGCTTCGTCCGCCCGAAATGGAGCGCGTTACCCTGGATCTTAAGGGGCTTGAGCTTCACGAAGGAAGCCGTATTATGGTGGAAGTACTATGAAAGAATTGATTTGCATCGTCTGTCCCAATGGCTGCCGTCTTTATATTGAACAAACGGCGGATGGTTTTAAGGTGAGCGGTAATCTTTGTAACCGGGGAGAAGCTTTTGCGGTTAACGAAATGACAAACCCCCGGCGCACGGTAACAAGTACGGTACGTACTGTTTTTGCGGCCTTTCCGGTGCTTCCGGTGCGGACTTCCTCGGATATTCCCAAAGAGAAAATCAGGGATCTTATGAGCCTCCTGGCGGGGGTAACGGTGCAAAAAGCGCTTGGTATAGGGGATACGGTAGTTAAAGATGCCCTGGGCCTGGGAATAGATGTTATTGTTTCGAGTAATGAACTTAAGGAGATGCTATGAAGGATCCGTTGGTATTGGCTTTTGACATGGGAACCCAGAGTATGCGGGCGCTTTTAATTAACCCCGGGGGCAGGATCCTTTTTAAGGCGCAGAAAATATATGCCGAAGCGTATTATTCAAAAAGGCCCGGCGAGGCGGAACAGAAAGCGCAGTTTTACTGGGAAAGTCTTGCCGAAACAAGCCGTACCCTTAAAGAAAAAGCGGGCGCCCTTTGGGATGACATTATTGCCGTTACCTGCGCCACCATCCGCGATACTTGTGTCTGCCTTGATAAAAACAACGAACCGCTGCGGGATGTTATTGTCTGGATTGATGACCGTACGGTGAAAGATCTGCCGCCGCTGCCTTTGGCTCTTCAGATTTTTTTTAAAATTGCCGCGCTGGAAGGCAAGGTTGAGCTTCAGCGCAAAAAGAGCCACTGCAACTGGATTTCGGTTTATGAAAAAGAAGTGTGGGAAAAAACCCGCAGCTTCGCCATGATTTCCACATGGCTCAACTTTAAATTAACCGGCAATCTTGTGGATTCAAACGCAAGCATGATAGGCCACCTGCCCTTTGACAACAAACGCCGCACATGGATGAGGCAAAGCGATTTGCGAAGAATAATTTTTTCGGTTAAAGAAGACCAGCTTTTTGATTTGTTCGATCCCGGGGCAGTGCTGGGAACGATTACGGCTTTGGCGGCGGAGGCAACGGGAATAAAAGCGGGACTGCCCCTTATCGCCACAGGAAGCGACAAGGGCTGTGAAACTTTGGGGCTCTCCTGCCTTTCGGAAGAAAAGGCCGCGTTGAGTTTTGGCACAACCGCAACGGTACAGGTTTCCTCCCGCAATTATTTTGAACCCAGCCCCAATATGCCTGCCTATGCGGCGGTGGTTCCGGGTTACTTTAACCCGGAAATACAGGTTTACCGGGGCTACTGGCTGCTTTCATGGTTTAAACGGGAGTTCGCCGCAAAAGAAAGCGTGCAGGCGGAAGCGCTTGGCGTCAGTGCGGAAAAAATCCTTGACGAGCGCCTTAAAGAAATAAAGCCCGGCTGTGACGGGCTTATCCTTCAGCCATACTTTACCCCCGGATTTGCCATGCCCCACGCAAAGGGAGCGGTGATAGGCTTTTCCGACAGCCATACCAGGATTCATCTGTACCGGGCCATAATTGAAGGATTGAATTTTGCCCTTATGCAGGGGCTGGAAGTGCTGAATAAGCGCGGTAATTTAACCACAAAGGAAATTTTTGTAGCCGGAGGCGGCGCCCGCAGCGATGAGGTGTGCCAAATTACCGCTTCCCAATTCGGCCTTCCCGTTTACCGTACCCAGACCTACGAAACATGCGGAATTGGATCCGCCCTTACCGCGTTTGTTTCAAAAGGGATTTTTTCATCCTATGAGGAAGGCTTAAAGGAAATGGTGCAGATCAAAGATGAATTTCTGCCGGATAAAAATGATCACTCTATATACCGTGAATTATACGAAAAGGTTTTTACAAAAATGTTCAATAAACTGTCTCCATTGTATCAGGAGATAAATGAAATAATCAGGAGTTAAGTTATGTCGCACCAGTACAAAGATTTTGAACCCAAATGGTATCACGGGGAAGTTCCCGCCAATTCATACCGCTCAATTTTTAAGTGGGGGGTTCCGGATCAAATCAAAGCCCCCAAAGAAAAGCTTTATAAATTGTTAAAAGATCAATTTGGGCTAAGCGATGCTGTATTCAAAGAATACAGCGAAGACCTGGGGCTTGATCCGGTTAAATTCGACAAGCCCATTACTCTCACTGCGGCGCAGATCGAAAAATTCAAAAACATTGCGGGCGCGGAATTTGTGCGTACCGACGACTATGCGCGTCTTTCTGTTGCTTATGGCAAAACCATGTTCGACCTTATGCGCCTGCGGAACAAGGTTGTTGAGAATGTTCCGGACGCGGTGATTTATCCCGACACAAAAGAGCAGATTGAACAGATTGTCGCGTTCTGCGCCGCGGAAAAAATCCCCCTCTATGTGTACGGCGGCGGCTCATCGGTTACGCGCGGGGTGGAGTGCGTCAAGGGCGGCGTGTCCCTTGACATGAGGCTGCGTTTTAACAAGGTGGTGCGCTTCAACGAGATTGATCAGACTATCACTGTTGAGGCGGGCATGAGCGGGCCAAAACTGGAAGAAACCCTAAACAACGCGCAAAAGCTTTTCAACGCAAAACGCGCCTACACTTCCGGGCATTTCCCCCAGAGCTGGGAACATTCTTCTGTGGGCGGCTGGACGGTAACTCACGGCGCGGGACAGAACTCTTCCTATTACGGCTGTATTCAGGATATTGTAATTGGACAGGACTATGCCACTCCTGCCGGAAATATTTCCACCGACCGCTATCCCCGTAAAGCCACAGGGCCCGACATGAACCAGATTATGATGGGAAGCGAAGGAACGTTCGGCGTTCTTACTTATGTAACGCTTAGAATTTTCCGTCACATGCCGCGGACAATCAAACGCTTTTCCTATATGTTCAAAGACTGGGAAACCGGCCAGCGGGCGGCGCGGGAAATTATGCAGAGCGAAGCGGGTTATCCGTCGGTGTTCCGGCTTTCGGACCCGGAAGAAACAAGCCTCATGTTGTACATGTACGGCGTGGTTGACAGTCCCCTGCGCCTGCTCTTTGACGTTAAGGGGTTCAAGGTAAACGAAATGAGCCTCTTCCTTGGTTTTACCAACGGCGAAAAAGGGTTTTCAAAAAACTGCGCAAAGAATGTTCACCGGGTGGCGCGCAAGCACGGCGGCATCTGGCTTTCCGGCGCGGTAACCAGGGGCTGGGAAAAAGGCCGCTTTAGCGACCCGTACCTGCGCGATACCATGCAGGACTTTGGTCTGGTGATGGACACCATGGAATGCAGCGTCAACTGGAGCAACATGAGCCAGGTACACCGGGATGTACGGGCTTATGTGAAGGCCAGGCCCAACACTGTCTGCATGACTCACATGAGCCATGTCTACCCACAGGGCGCAAACCTCTATTGGATTTTTATAGCTCAAATGCACGACCCGGAAGAATTCCGCACATTCCATGCGGGCATTCTTGACACGATTCAAAAATCGGGAGCCGCAATGAGCCACCACCACGGTATAGGCAAAATGTTCGGCCCCTGGCTTGAATACAGTATCGGTGAAAACGAGTTCGCGGTATACAGGGCGCTCAAGAAACATTTTGACCCGGACAATATCATGAACCCCGGCGGAACTCTCGGTCTTGACACCCCGGAGGAGCAAAAGCACAAGCTTGGCAGGCAAAGAACCGAATCAACAACCTCGCTCTAAAGGGCGGGGGCAATCTCCTACGCTGTCTGCCGCAACCGCATTTATCCGCTAATACAAACAGGACGCCCGTGCGCTTCCCCGGCTGGGTGCTAGATGGACGAAACTCCTTACGCGCTTCGCGCCATTT
>JAIRLQ010000050.1 GCA_031259345.1 Treponema sp. | reverse complement strand
GCCCTTAGGGAGGCTGTTCATCTGCGGAGCTACGCCCAGAAAAACCCCCTTACCGAATACAAGGTTGAAGGCTTTCAGATTTTTGAAAAAATGATAGATGAAATACGCGAGGCCATTGCGTCCCGGATGCATCTAATCCGCATACAACAGGGCGGAGAGCGGGAGCCCAGGGCCGGCCGTACCGGCGCTACGGTACAGGCGGCAAGCCATGGCTCGGTAAGCGCCTTTTCGGGCGGCGGCATTCCTTCTTCGTCCGGCGAAAGGGGAGGCGCCCGTATGCAGAGTGAAAACGCCACAATAGTAAGGGCGCACCCAAAAGTTGGCCGCAACGATCCCTGTCCGTGCGGTTCGGGCAAAAAATACAAGCATTGCCACGGAAGATAGTTTAACGCTTGTAAATTTTGAATAAAACCCGTATGCTTTACGTCATGGATTTAATAAACGAAGTTGCCCGCAAATTTTGTATATACGGCGAACCGGAAAAAGCGGAAAAATTCGGCACCGGCCATATTAACAACACTTTCCGCTCTCTCTGGAATCAGGCGGGGACGCCGGTTCGCTATACTCATCAGCGCATAAACGAAAAAGTATTTATCCACCCCGGCGAAGTAATGGACAACATTGTGCGGGTAACCGGACATATCGCAAAAAAACTGGCGGAAGCGGGGGAAAATGACAGGAGCCGCCGGGTTCTTAGCATAGTGCCCGCAAGGGACGGAAAGCCCTACGCCCGGGACAGCGAAGGCGGCTGGTGGCGTACCTATCTTTTTATCGAAGGCGCCCACAGCCTTGAACTGGCGTCATCCCCCGGGGAAGCCCTGATTCTGGGGAAAAGCATAGGCAAATTTCAAAAGCAGCTTGCAGACCTTGGGGGAAAAAGGCTCCACGAATCCATCCCGGATTTTCACCACATGGGCAAACGCTACAAAAAGTTTTACGAAGCCCTGTCCAAAGACGCTTTTAACCGCGCCAAAGAGGTAAAAGCCGAAATTGATTTTTTGGCCGCCAACGAGGAGCGGGGTTCCATTTTGATCAATGCCATGAAGGATGGCAAAATAAGCGAGCGTATCTGCCACAACGACGCCAAAATGAACAATATTTTAATAGACGATGTTGATCTTGAGGCCCGCTGCGTGGTTGACCTTGATACGGTAATGCCGGGGACAAGCCTTTTTGACACAGGAGATCTTATCCGTACTGTGCCATCCACTGCCAAAGAGGATGAGCGGGATATTTCCAAAGTGTCATTCAGCCTTCCCCTTTTTAAGTCCCTTATGGAAGGCTATCTTTCCGAATCAAAGGAATTTCTTGGGGTAAACGAAAAAAAACTATTGGTGGAATCGGGCAGGAACATTACCCAGATTATGGGCCTTCGCATGCTTACCGATTATCTTGAAGGGGATCATTACTACCACACCGAGCGGCCGGGGCAAAACATGGATCGCGCCCGGAACCAGATTGCCCTGATTAAATCCCTTGACTCCCAATGGGAAGAAGCGGAAAAAATAGTGCTGTCTTTATTAGCCCTGAATAATATTCCTTAAAGCGTTTCGTTGAAATGGCTTTAGGGTTAAAAATATATTATAACATGTGAACAGAGGAGAAATCATGAGGAGAAGAGTGTATCTTATTGCGGTTCTTGCCGTAATTATTGCGGGGCTTTTTGGCGCCTGCTCGGGCAAGAAGGAAGGGGCCGGGACAGACGCATCCGCAAGCGTCAAAAGTCCGGCTTCTATTGTCTATTGGTCAATGTGGAACGAAGCGGAGCCCCAGGGGCAGGTAATAGCCAGGGCCGCCGAAGCCTTTACCAAGGAAACGGGCATTAAAGTTGACATTACCTTTAACGGCCGGGAAATCCGGAAGACCCTACAGCCCGCGCTGGATGCCGGGGAACCTATTGATATTTTTGACGAGGATGTGGAACGGGTTTCAAACACCTGGGGTAACTATCTTCTGCCCCTGGATTCCTATGTAACCAGGACCTATTCCACCACAGGCGGCAAACCCTTTGCCGATGTAGTTAACAAAACCCTAATGGATCTGGTAAAACAGCTGGGCAATGGTTCTATCCGCAATATTCCCTATCAGCCTTCCGCCTTTGTAACCATGTACAATAAAGACCTGTTCCAAAAGGCCGGAATTACAAGCCTTCCCAAAACTTGGGACGAGATGCTTGACGCCTGCGCCAAACTCAAGGCTATCGGCGTTACGGGCATCACTGTTGATGACGCTTACATGGCGGCCCTTTTTGGCTATTGCATGGACAGGATGATCGGCCAGGAGGCTACCCTTGAAATGGTAAAGAACAACGATTTTTCCGGCCCCCAGGTTTTGGAATTCGGCAAAATTTGGGAAAATATGGCGAAGAATGGTTATATCAGCAAGAACGCCGCTTCCAACATCTATCCCGCAGGCCAGGTTGAAGAAGTTGCGGCGGGTAAAGTCGCCATGTACCTTAACGGCACCTGGCTCCCCAATGAAATTAAAGGGAATGCCCCCAATATGAACTGGGGCGCCTTCGCTTGGCCGGCTTTCGCCAACTCCGGCGACGGAATCAATGCCAACAACTTTGGAGCCCAGAGCTTTGGCATAAACAAGAACAGCAAAGCCGCCGACGAAGCCTTTCAGTTTATCGTGTGGCTGACCACCGGCGAATGGGACGCGACTCTGGCTGCCGAAAGCATCGGCATCCCCATGGGTAACGATTCCGCATGGCCTCCCGAGCTTGCCGAAGCCAAAGCGGTTGTTGATGCCACAACCATGCGTCTCCCCTGGGCGGTGGGCATGGAAGACAGCCCGGACATTAATGCCAAGATAAAAGAGAATTTTGCCAAGCTGATTTTGGGCACCTTGAACGCCCAGCAGTTTGCCGCAGCCATGAAGTAAGAAAAAGCCGCTGTCAGAAAAGGTAGTAAAACCTGTTCTGACAGCGGGCTTAAAGGGAGATTTATGCTGAAGAACAATAAACCGCTCATCATCACTTTCCTGGCGCCGGCGGTACTGTGTTACCTCATTGTTTTCCTTTATCCGACAATCCGTACGGTTATAATGAGTCTCTTCGCGGTAGAAAGCATTTCCACCCCGGTAAGCGCCTGGAAATTTTTTGCCTTTGGAAATTACAAAAAGCTTTTTACTACCCCCATTTTTATCCAGTCAATGAAAAATATTTTACGCATCTGGCTTGCCGGCGGCCTGGGGGTTATGATCATTGCCATTTTGTTCGCCGTCATCCTAACCCAGAAAATTAAAGGAAAAAAGTTTTTCCGCGCGGCCATTTACCTCCCCAATGTGGTAAGCGCTGTGGCAATGGGTACCATGTGGATCAATTTTATTTATAACGCCGATTACGGCTTTCTTCACACTGTGTTTTCCTTTTTGCATCTGGATAAACTTGCCGCCGTTCGCTGGACAGCTCCGGGAAACCTCGCGTGGTCAATGCTGACAGCGTATTGTTTTGGCATGGTGGGCTACCACATGCTTATTTTTATTTCCGGTATTGAACAAATACCCAAAGATTATTACGAGGCCGCCACTATAGAAGGCGCCAATGTAATACAAAGATTTTTTAATATTACACTGCCAAACCTTTTGGGGGTGATACGCACCAACATCGTAATGTGGACGGTGTATACCGTGGGTTTTTTTGTGTGGGGACAGCTTTTTAGTCCGGTAAATCTTTCTAATGACACGGTGGCCCCCATGAATTATATGTATGAACTGGTCTTTGGCTCGTCCGCGTCCACAGCCGCCGCAAGGGACACAGGCGCCGGCGCGGCAATCGGGGTTATGCTTATGCTGATTGTAATACTTGTGTTCTTTGCCACAAATATTCTAACCCGCGGCGACGAAGCGGATTTGTAGGAGGCAACATGGAAAGTATAGCTAAAAACAAAATCGGCAACGGCCTTGGGTATATCTGCGTTGGGGCATGGATACTGTTTACTTTTATCCTTATCGGATGGGTTTTCTTCGCATCCCTTTCCACCTCCCAGGAAATATTTTCCGACCACATGTTCAGTTTTAAAAGCGGCTTCCATTTTGAAAATTATGTAAAAGCATGGAGGACGCAGCGGGTATCAACATACTTTTTGAATTCCGTTTTGTATACCGCCGTCTCCTGTACGTTTATTATACTGATCTCCGCACCCGCGGCTTACACCCTTTCGCGTTTTAGATTTAAAGGCAATTTGTTTTTTCAAAACATGTTTGCGTCGGCTTTGGGCATACCGGTAATTATGATTATCATGCCCCTTTTCAGCGTTATTTCCGTCCTGCGCCTTACCAATAACCGGATTGTGTTAATGTTTCTTTATATTGCCATGAATGTGCCCTTTGGGGTGTTTTTTCTTTTGTCTTTTTTTCGCAAGCTTAGTTTTACTTTTGAGGAAGCCGCGGCCATAGACGGCTGTCCGGCGATAGAAACTTTTTGGCGCATCATGTTCCCGCTGGTGCAGCCCGGCATTGTAACGGTTTCCATTTTTAATTTTATCACGATATGGAATGAATATTTTATGTCTTTGATTTTTGCCAACAAGCAGGCGGTAAGGCCCGTGGCTGTAGGCCTTTATAACATGATTCAATCCATGCGTTACACAGGCGACTGGGGAGGCATGTTCGCCAGCGTAGTTATCGTATTCCTGCCGACTTTTATCCTCTACATTTTACTTTCGGAAAAAATTATCGCCGGGGTTACAGCAGGGGCCATAAAAGGTTAAACCGTGTCCGTTAGTTCAAGTTTTCTTAAGATTTCCGGCTCGCCGTTAAAAGGCGTTAATCCCCAGCCTTTTTTTAGGGATCTGCCTTTTGATCTGGAGACTGCCCGGGGGGACGGGTTTCCCCCCGGCAAAGACGCGAATTTTGGCAGGGAAACAGCTTTCCGTGTTCTGCCCTACTCCATGCAGGACAGATACGACAGGGAATTAATTTCCCTTGAGATTCCTTCGGTAATTTTGGAAAATAATTTTTTAAAAGCGGAAATTCTGCCTTCATTTGGAGGAAGGATTTGGTCCCTTTATGACAAAATTAACAAGAGGGATCTTGTTTATAAAAATCCCGTGTTCCGCCTCTGTAACCTGGCAATCCGCGACGCATGGTTTTCCGGGGGCATAGAATGGAACATCGGCCGCCTGGGGCACTCGGTTCACACCTGTTCCCCTGTGTTTGCGGGGCTGGTAAAAGACGGCGCTTTACAGGTTTTGCGTCTTTGGGAATTTGAAAGGCAGACAAGGCTTTTTTGGCGGGTCGATTTAATCCTCTTTGATGATTCCCCAACGCTTTTTGCGTATGTCCGGATCGAAAACCCGGATGCCGAAAAAAAGCCCCTTTACTGGTGGACAAACACGGCAGTGCCCCAGACCGCGGGTGTGAGGGTGTTTTCCGCCGCTTCCGATATAATTTGCATAGTGCCCGGAACGGGTAAAACCAAAACGATGGGCGGCGCTAAACTGCCTGCCCTTCCTACCCTGCCCGGCGCCGATGCAAGTTTTCCGGCGGCTTCAACGTACTCAAATGAATACTTTTTCCAAAACGACAAAGCCTGTGCGGGGGGCAAAAAAACCCCCTGGGAAAGCGCGGTCTATGCCGACGGTTATGCCTTTGCCGAGGCGTCTACGGCCCCTCTGGTGTACCGCAAAATGTTTTGCTGGGGCGCTGGCAGAGGCGGCAGGCGCTGGCAGGAATTCCTTTCACTGCCCGGAGAAGAATACCTTGAAGTTCAGGCGGGTCTCGCTCCCACGCAGCTGCATACAGCCGATATTGAGAGACGCGGCGTTGTGGACTGGGTTCAGGGTTTTGGCGCCTTACCGGCCGACGCGGACAAAGCGCGGCAAAAAGATTACGAGGCTGCCCGCTCTTATATCGAAGGCTTGCTTAAAAAACGCATCGCCGCGGAGAGCCTCTGCGCCGTTTTGGCCAAGGGCCGCCAATTGGCTTCTGTCCCGCCTGCCGAAATTATGGCGCAGGGAACAGGCTGGGGCTGTCTGGAGCAAAGCCGCCCCCAGGGGCTCCTTTTTCCTTTTAGCTCCGTCGGCGCGGAAGAACTTCCCTGGTACGAGTTACAGCAAAAGGGCAGGCTTCCGGCGCGGCAAAGCGAAGAAGGCCCCGGAGCTTTTTTAACAGACCCTCTGTGGGCGCCGCTTCTCGAGGCAAGCTTACGGCACGGGAGCCCCCCAAATGACTGGCTTACCCCTT
>JAIRLQ010000041.1 GCA_031259345.1 Treponema sp. | reverse complement strand
GATCCCGGGTGGCAAAGCCCCGGTCTTTCAGATAGATACGGACCAGCTCTTTATCGTGAGCAGAAATGCCTTTGGACAAAACAACAATCATGGAAAACTCCGGTTGGAAAAATTTGGTACAAAAATGATATCGATGATCCCTGTGATGCACAAGGGGCCTATGGTTCGTTTTTTACGTGGCGCAACACGGGGGCCTGGGAGCCGGTGTTCAGGGGCCGGGGATCGCCGGTTGTTTTCTCCAAACTGTGCCCGGATCGTTCTGTCGCTGCTGTTGGCAGGCACGATCAAATTCCCGGTAAAGCCCGATGCCTTCCATACGACAACCGTTAAACCAGTTTCTTTTTTGTATAGGCAATAAACTTTTCCTCCGCCCCGGTCAGAAAAACAAATTTGTTGACCACAAGATCAAATTCCCAGTAAAGCCCGATGTCTTCTATGTCTACCGCTACAAGCTCCGGCGCGGCGGCCGGATCGTTTGTGCCAAACGCGACAAACCGGCCTGTCTCGCACAGTATGCGACGGAGGCCCAAATCGCCGGGACTCAAAACCGTGCCCATTTTTGCTCCGTTCTGCCTGCACAGTTCAAATACGGCGCTCAGCGGGAGCAGAGTATTGGTCAGACTGATAACATTTTCATTTTTCAACTCGGCCAATCTGATTGAATGTCTCTTTGCAAAGCGGTGTTTTTTCCCGCAAATCAGCTTGACCCCGGTTCTATGATTAAAAACTGAATAAAATTGCCGCGTGTCATGGGGAACGCAAAAAAAGCCAAGATGCAGTTTGTTTTCCAGCATACTTTTTTCTGTTACCTCGTCGGAATAATTGATGATGGTCAGATTTACATCAGGATTGTCTTTTATAAAATTTGGCAAAAAATTTTCAGGAAACGTCACATCGTTAAATGCCGAAGGCATACCCAGGGACACATCGTGTTTCGTGTTTGTTTTAAGCTGTTGCACCGCGTCTATGGCGTGTTCATAGGAGTTCATGTATATGCGAAGGCTTGATTGCAGGACCCGGCCCGCTTCGGTAAGCTCAATGCCCCGGGGGGAGCGGTAAAAGAGCGCGACCCCAAGCTCGTCTTCCATCTGCTTGATGGACTTGCCCAGGCCCTGCTGGGAAATATACAATTTTTCCGCCGCTTGTGAAAAACTCTTTTCTTCGCAGAGCCCCAAAAAATTGACAAATTGCCGGTGGTTTATCGTTATCATATCAGCCTCCCTGTCCATTCTGCCCTATACGGCATAAAAAGGCTACAACCATTTGTTGTATCGGTAAAAAAACGTTCTGTTTCTCTTGACGCTCATTCTCATGTAAAATCGGTTTGTCAATGAAATTACAAGGAGGCAGCGGCTATGGCAAGCCCGTTCAAGGCAATAAACTGGAAAATTATGATCCCCGTCATGTTGTTTGCGGTATTTAACAGCGCGTTCAACTCGTTTTCATCGGTGCTGGCCGATATTTCGGCGCGATTCCCGGAAGCGCCGGCGACCACCATTCAAATGATAATCACCTTTCCCTCCGTCATGGGCATACCCGTATCCCTGCTGGCGGGAATTCTCGCGTCCTACATAACCAAGAAGCGCCTCGTTATCTTCGCCCTTTGCTCGCAGTTTATCGGCGGTATGCTGCCGTTTTTTTCCCACGACAGCATATATACGCTTTTTATAAGCTGCGGCTTCATCGGAATCGGGCAGGGCTTCCTGATCTCCTGCTCCTCGGCTATTCTGGCGGAAAATTTTGAAGGCACAACCCGCGGCACAGCCATGGGTTTACAGCAGGTCGCCGGCAGTCTCGGCATAATGGGCCTGACCATCATCACGGGCCGGCTGTCCACCATCGCATGGTATAAGGCGTACTATGTATACCTGCTGACCCTTCTGATTATAACGCTGACGCTTGTCTTCCTGCCCAGGGGCAAAACAGACGACAAGCTCATAGGAAAAGGAGTAGGCGCCTCCGGTTTCAAGGCGATATTCAACCCGAACTCGGTTTATTTCTTCATCCTGTTCTTCTTTCTTGCCGCGTGCCAATTTGCGTTCTACACGAACATCGGTATGTCGGTAACAACAAAGGGACTTGGCAACGCGTCGGCAATCGGCGTCGCCACAGCGTGGAATCCCCTTGCGACGGTTACAATTGGTTTTCTGTACGGCTTTATCCTGAGGATATTTAAAAAATACACCCTTATGACGGCAATGATAGCAATGTCCATAGCGTTCATAATCCTCACGGTGGCGCCAAGCCTTTCCATTATTGCCTTTGGCGGAATCATCTTCGGCGTGGGATCGGGCTTGCAGCAAGCCACTTCCCTGTACTATGTAACGGAAGCGGCGCCTGCAACCGCAAGCGCTCTCACCATTTCAATTGCGTTGATGATGATAAGCCTCGGCGTAACCCTGTCGCCCGTGGTTATCAACGGCATAACCAGAATCGCCGGCAGGGAGGTTAACGGCACATCAGGACTGGCCGTCGCTGCCGCAGGTTACGGGATATTTTTCCTCATCGAGCTTGTCCGGGAAAGATTTTTCAACAGGGATTCGCGCATAGGCGTAGAGAATTAAAATACCCGAAAAACGAGGAGCAGGCTATGACCAAAAGGGATAATTACCTTATCGCGGCGCGGGGCGGAAAGCCGGAATGGGTTCCCTGTTTTCCAGAGGACTGCAACATTTTTATGCCCGATTTCTGGAACGAGGCGGACCCTGTCACCGGCGCGGATCTATTCAACGTAAAGTGGATAGAAAATGAATATGGCAAAATGCCGGATGAAAGAACCCGCGCCATGGACGCCATTTCCCGATGGCGCGCAACCGCCAAATTTCCGAATCCAGACACTCTGGACTGGGACGGGATGCGCAAACGTTACATGGAAAACTACGAGGCCGACAAGGTCAGTATCGCCATGCTGAACACAATCGGTATTTTTTTGATACCCGTCAATATGCTCGGGTGGG
>JAIRLQ010000017.1 GCA_031259345.1 Treponema sp. | reverse complement strand
GAATCATCCTCCCCGTATGGGGGGAACAAGTATGTAAGCAGCCCCTACGCCGCGTCTGCGGCAGTCGTTGCCGCAGCTGATAAAGCGCCCGTGTTATAAGCATGTTACTATTGTAGTATTCACGGAAAAATTGTGCAATAAGGCTGGACGGCTTGACGCAGGGCGGTTTGACGCCGCATGCGCGTTATGGGGCGAGGCCGCTCCTGCCCCACCATAAAGCAAATGCATTTCCCGGCAACGCAAACAGCACGCCGGGCGGACTGACGCCGGGTGGCCTCATATTCCCCCACTATAGCGAAATCATAAAGCAGTAAACACAGGAATAAGCCTGTTACCGGACGGGGCTTGTAACTAACGCCGGCAAACAGGGACATTTATTGAGCCCCACGCCCTGCCGCTTTTCCGGTATTGCCGCGCTTCGCACCTGCTCGCGCGCTTCATCGGGCGGGGACAATCTCCGGAGCAAAAACATCTATGGAGCCCCCGCATACCGTCAACACGCGCGGGCAGAAAAAAAGCATATTTCCCGATAAAGCAAACAGGACGCCGGGCGGCTTCCCCGGCGGTGCGTATGGCGAAACGACGACCAGGAACATGTTATACGCAGAAAACGTAACCCTAAGACAATAAACGTAAAACAACAAACGGCGCGCAGCGCGGAAGGAGTTTCGTCCATCTAGCACCCAGCCGGGGCAGCGCCCGGGCGCCCTGTTTGTATTAGCGGAGCACATGCATTTGCGGGGCATTTTTTACGCGGTACAGCAGAGCCTTGAAGCGAATCCATAAAAAGGTTACACTAAATAATGTCCGCCATAAAGCCGGTTACTTTATGGCAAACCTTGCATTTGCTTCCGTTTTGTGCCAAAACAGTGCGCAAAACGCTTGTTTTAAGCCGGTTTTGCCGGCATGTTTTTTGACAAATATGAACAACCGATGCTTTGTTCATCATCATACATCAATGAAGAATCACAAAAAACCCGCAAGGGCAGAGAATAAAATCATTAACTTGGAAGGAGATATTACATGGCGCCGAGAAAAAAATCGATCGTTAAAATAGGAATATTTTATGATGGAAGTTATTTCTATAAAGTAAGCAATTATTACAAATTCGATCATGCAAGAAAAGCAAGAATCAGCATTTCAGGTCTGCACAATTTTATAAAAAATGAAATAGCCGAACACCTCGAAATTGACCAGTCCCTCTGTAAAATTGAGGAAGCCCACTATTTTAGGGGCAGAGCGGTAAGAATCGACAATGATAAGGCAATTATCGGGGAACGGTATTTTGAAGACGCCCTGATGAAAGACGGGGTAAAAATCCATCATCTGCCCCTTATGCGGGGCCCCAACTTTGAATTAAAAGAAAAAGGGATAGATGTCCATCTGGCCCTGGAAGCCTACAAAAGCGTTACCAGCAAAAAGATTGATATACTGGCACTGGTAGCCGGCGATGGCGATTACCTTCCCTTGGTTGATGAACTGGATGTTGATGTTATGCTGGTAAGCTGGGATTTTACCACCACCTTGGGGGAAGTGACCATTACTTCCCAGGATCTTCTGGAAAAGGTGGAGATACCTATTCAAATGGCAAAAATCATCGATGACCGCATTATGCGGAAAAGCCCTTTGGTAAACGCCCTTTTTGAATTTCATCCCGCGCCGGAAGTACGGGAGCCCGGACCGGCCTACGAAGGCGCTGCCCCGGCGCCCCAGACCGAGGGAAGGGACATAAACCCGATGCCGTCAAATATTTCGCCTTTCGTTACCAGCTTTGGGCAAAGCCAGATCCCGCCCCAGAGCGCGCCGGGGATAATTCAAAGCGCAAACTTTGGAGCGCCGGGCGCCTTTGCCCCCCGCCGCAGGCTTCTTAGTGAAGCGGAGCTGGCGGAAGAAAAGCAGTCCACGATAATGGCCCTGGGGGAATCCGGCGGGTGGATTCGGGACTATACCTACAACAATTATTTTTTCTTTTATGACGATGTGGTAAACTGCAGCCGTGAAGAACTTGATATAGGCATGAAGGTACGTTTTTATCTGCGCTTCGATCCAAAAAAAGCAGAGAAAGAAAACGGGGAGCCAAGCTACCGGGCCATAGGCCCGATATATGTGGAATAAAATATGAAACAACACATTGTGTCCTGCCTGGTGGAAAATCGCGCCGGGACATTAAGCCGGGTGTCCGGGCTTTTTAGCCGCCGGGGTTTTAATATAGACAGCCTTACGGTGGGGGAAACAGAGGACAAATCAATTTCCCGCATGACCATTGCCGTGTCAGGCGACGACAGGGTGCTGGAGCAGATTGTCAAACAGCTTGAAAAGCTTGTGGATGTTATTGCCGTAAGGGAGCTTGACAGCTCTTCCTGCTTAAGACGGGAGATCCTTTTGGTAAAGGTCAGGGCCGACGCAAAAACCCGCCCGGCGGTTATCGAAATGGCAAACATTTTTCGTTCCAGGATTATCGATGTCTCCCCGGCGGCCATCACCATAGAAGCAACCGGGGACATGGAAAAGCTTGACGGCCTTCTTTTAATTCTGCGGCCCTACGGCATAATGGAACTTGCCCGTACCGGCCTGGTCTCCCTGGAACGGGGAGAAAAAGTACTGTCTGTAGAATAAGCGGCATGGGTAAAAGCGGCAAAAAACGAATAATTAAAATACTCGACACTACCCTGAGGGACGGAGAACAGGCTCCGGGATGCAGCATGAATCTTAATCAAAAAATTGATGTGGCAAAGCGCCTGGAATTGCTGGGGGTTGATGTAATTGAAGCGGGCTTCCCTGCGTCCAGCCCCGGGGACTCAGGAGCGGTAAAAGCCATCGCGGAGAATATTAAAGACAGCGCCGTAGCGGGGCTTTGCCGCTGTCGTAAAAAGGATATAGAGATCGCCTCTTCCGCTTTGTCAAAAGCCGTAAACCCTGTCTTCCATCTGTTTCTGGCAACCAGCCCTATCCACATGGAATACAAGCTAAAAATGAAGAAGGAAGATGTACTGTCCCAGGCAGCGGCAATGGTAAAATATGCCAGGCAGTTCTGCGCCGGCGTAGAATTTTCCGCCGAAGACGCGGGGAGAAGCGACCCGGACTTTTTGTGCGCTATCTTTGCGGAAGTTATAAAAGCCGGCGCGGAAACGGTTAATATTCCCGACACCGTAGGCTATGTTATGCCCGATGAATTCAGCCGCCTTGTGCGCTATGTAAAAGATCATACTCCGGGCATAGAGAATGTGGTCCTTTCGGCGCACTGCCACAACGACCTGGGCCTGGCGGTTGCCAACAGCCTCGCTGCCGTAAGCGCCGGCGCCGGCCAGCTCGAATGTACGATAAACGGCATAGGCGAACGGGCCGGGAACGCATCACTTGAAGAAATTGTCATGGCCCTCAGGGTACGGAAAGATATTTTAAACGCCGATACCCGTATTGATACCACCCAAATCTATGCCACAAGCCGCCTGGTCTCCCAGGTAACCGGCGTCAAGGTGCAGCCCAACAAGGCGGTTGTTGGCGAAAATGCCTTTGCCCACGAGGCGGGAATACATCAGCACGGGGTTCTCGCAAAGCGGGAAACCTACGAAATTATGAGCCCCGAATCCATAGGGGTTCCAAAAAACCGTCCCATTAACCAGATGGTTTTGGGCAAACACTCCGGACGCAATGCCCTTGGAACGCGGCTTGCCGAAATGGGCTTTCATCCGGACGAAAAAACCATGGAAACAGTTTTTTTAAAATTCAAAGAACTGGCTGACAAAAAAAAGACAGTCAGCGACAGGGATTTGGAAGCCCTGATAATGGAAGCGTCCCCCGCGGTTCCCGAAACCTGGAAGCTGGAACACTGGGCGGTAAATACGGGGAGTGCCCTTGGCGCATCGGGGACTATCAGGCTTCAGCACAAAGAAGGCAAAGCCAATAAAACCGTTTCTCTGGGCGACGGCCCCATAGATTCAATTTTCAAGGCGATTAACCACATCATCGGAAAAGAACCCAATCTTGAACTGTACGAAATCGGCGCCATAACAGGCGGTTCGTCATCCCAGGGGGAAGCCATGGTAAAGATACGCTGGCATGACAGGGTGTTTAACGGCATGGGGGTTTCCACCGACATTATCGAAGCTTCGATAAAGGCGTATATTTCCGCGGTGAATGCCATGGAATGGGAGTTAAAAAAATGAATGATCTGAACTGTGGCGTAGAAATACTTGACACAACTTTGCGCGACGGCGCCCAGGGGGTGGGTATATCCTTTTCGGTTCAGGACAAAATTGCCGCAACCCGGGCGCTGGACGAACTGGGCATTGCCTGGATAGAAGCGGGCAATCCCGGAAGCAATCCCAAAGACGCGGAATTTTTTAAGCTTGCCCGGATCATAAGACTTGAACACGCAAAGCTTTGCGCCTTCGGGTCAACCCGCAAAAAAGGGCTGCCGGTTAATGAAGACCTAAATCTCCAAAGCATCCTTGAAGCCGAAACCGAAGGTGTTGCCGTTTTTGGAAAGGTCTGGGATCTCCAGGCCACGGAAGTACTGAATGTCAGCCTGGAAGAAAACCTGGACATGATTGCCGAAACTGTGGCTTTCTTTGTGGAAAAAGGAAGAAGCGTCATCTTTGACGCCGAGCATTTTTTTGACGGCTTTGGCTCAAACTCCGGTTATGCCCTTAAAGCCCTTAAAGCCGCCGCCGCCGCCGGGGCAAGCCGTATAGTCCTTTGCGATACCTCAGGCGGCGCGTTTCCCGATGCCGTCTCTTTGGGAACCAGGGCGGCGATAGAAGCAATTTCCCCAGGTCCCGTTATCGGGATACATGCCCATAACGATATAGACATGGCAAGCGCCAACGCGGTGTCCGCGGTCAAAGCGGGCGCCCGGCATGTCCAGGGTACTCTGGCAGGCTTTGGGGAACGATGCGGAAACTCCTGCCTTGCGGTGATCATTCCCAGCCTGGAGATAAAGATGGGTTTCCGGTGCCTGCCGCCGGGAAAACTGGAACATATTTCCGAAATTACCCGGAAGCTTGCGGAGATTGCCAATGTGGCGCTTCCGGAAAGCATGCCGTATATCGGCTCCAACGCCTTCGCCCACAAGGCGGGCATGCATGCCGACGGCATTCTTAAAAACAGGCGTTCTTTTGAGCATATTGATCCCGCCCTGGTGGGAAATGACAGGCAATTCCTTATAAGCGAGGTCGGAGGCCGTTCTTCCATTGCCGAACGCGCCAGGGAGATAGATCCTTCCATTACAAAGGATCACCCCGTAGCGGCGGCGCTGACCGCAAAACTTAAAGCCCTGGAAGCCCAGGGCTGGCAATTTGAAGGGGCCGAAAGCAGTTTTGAACTTCTGGTCCGCCGCGAACTGGGGCGCTACCAGCCCCTCTTTCAAATTGAGGCGTACCGGGTAGTGAGCGAGCATCCGTCCGGGGGCGCCATCGCCTGTTCGCATGCCTGGGTAAAGGTGCTGGTAGACGGCCAGCGCGAGATTGCCGCCGCCGAAGGCGATGGGCCGGTTAACGCCCTGGACTGCGCCCTGCGCCGGGCGCTGCGCCGCTTTTACCCCGAACTGGACGCGGTGCGCCTTACGGATTACAAAGTCCGGGTTATCGACGGCAATGCCGCCACCGCCGCCAGGGTACGGGTACTCATTCAATCAAGCGACGGGAAACGGAACTGGGCTACCGTTGGAGTTTCCGAAGACATTATTGACGCCAGCCGGGCCGCGCTGGTAGATTCCATTGAATATAAATTGATCTGCGATATAGAAAGAAAGTTTAAGGCTTACCTTTAAAAAGGAGATATTATGCGCTCCGGAGGCGCCCGCATTCTTATAGAATCCTTGATTGAACAGGGGGTAGACACGATCTTCGGTATACCCGGCGGATCTGTTTTATATATTTACGATGAACTCTACAAGTACCGTAACAAAATCCGCCACATACTGGTAAGTCATGAACAGCACGCGGCCCACGCCGCCGACGCTTATTCCCGTTCATCGGGAAAGGTCGGGGTCTGTATCGCTACATCCGGCCCGGGGGCAACCAATCTGATTACCGGCATTGCCGCCGCTTATATGGACTCCGTTCCCCTGGTAGCCATTACGGGAAATGTACCTACCGGGATTTTGGGCAAAGACAGCTTTCAGGAAGTGGACATTGCCGGCGTTTCCATGCCTGTGGTTAAGCATAACTGGATAGTAAAAAATGTTAATGAACTTGCGGAAGTGGTCCGCGAGGCCTTTATCGTAGCCCGGCTTGGCCGGCCAGGGCCGGTGTTAATCGATATTCCCAAAGACATTACCGTGTTAAGTGCCGAATGGCAGCCCCGAAAAACGCGTAACATTTCAGGCTCCTGTGACACCCTTTCCGCCAGAGCCCGGCGTCTTGCGAACCGGGCGGCAAGGCCCACCTTTACCGAAGAGGACATAGATAGGGCTGCATCCCTTATTTTAGAAGCAAAGCGGCCGCTTCTTTACGCGGGCGGCGGTGTGATAATGGCGGACGCAAGCGAAGAATTAAAAAGCTTAAGCCTTCGCCTTAACGCGCCTGTGGCGTTAAGCCTTATGGGTATAGGCGCCATGCCTTCCAGGCACCCGCTTTGCACCGGACTTATCGGCATGCACGGTACAGTAGCGTCCAACAAGGCGGCCCAAAAAGCCGACCTCCTTCTGGCACTGGGGGCGCGCTTTTCCGACAGGGTAATCGGCAATTCCGACAGTTTTGCCAAAACCGCCAGGGTGCTTCATTTTGATATTGATCCCGCGGAAATTAACAAAAATGTAATAACAGACGATTGGGTTATCGGCAATGTTAAAGAAACCCTGTCAAAGCTTTTGGAAAAACTTCCCCCTAAAATGGAAACCGAATGGTCGGGGGAGATAGAAAAGTGGAAAGCCCATATTCCCCAAACCCACGCCAAAAACGTAAACATAAAAAAAGACGCTCTGACGCCCCGGTTTGTAATAGAAGAAAGTTCTTCCAAACTTGGGGATGATGTAATCGCCGTAACCGATGTAGGCCAGCATCAGATCTGGGCCGCCCAGTTTTTCCCCGCCTGCCGTCCCCGGTCTTTTTTAAGCTCCGGAGGTCTTGGCGCCATGGGCTTTGGCCTGGGGGCGGCCATAGGCGCAAAGCTTGCCAACCCCGGCCGCCGGATAGTGCTTTTTACCGGCGACGGCAGCTTTAGGATGAACAGTGCCGAAATGGCAACCCTTGCCGCATACAGGATTCCCGTACTGATCATCATTTTTAATAACCGTTCCCTGGGAATGTTGCGCCAATGGCAAAGCCTTTTTTACGAAGAGCGCTATTACGCGACAAGCCTCCCCCCCCAGCCTGACTTTTTAAAACTGGGTCTTGCGTACGGCATCCCCTCTTACAGGGCGGAAGACAAGGGCGCTTTTGCCAATGCCCTTGAAGAGGCCTTTACAAATCTTGAAAAAGGAAGCTCCGCCCTGATAGAGGCGGTTATTGAACAGGACGAAAAAGTACTCCCCATGGCCCCGCCGGGGCGGCCCATTGATGAACAGATACTGTAAACGCGCTGCCTAAGGGCTTAAAACCTTCTTTACAAAGCCGGGCCATTTGTCATGGGTTCTCGTAATTTTTGTACATAAAGCGGCGTATTTTCTGCTGGGCGTTTTTTTCAAAAGCTTCTTTACGCAAAATAAAGTCTGTAATCTTTTTGTAACCCACCAGGGTACGGTTTACCTTTTCAATTTCTTTTTTGACAAGCCCATGGATAAACTCTTCATCGTTTTCTTTACCCGGATAATCCCTTGCAAGGTTTTCGTAGTTAGGCACCGCTACGGCAAAAATCTGCTCGCCGCCATATTCTTTTTCTTTACGGCCTACCACAAGTATCTCGGCAATAATCGCGGAATCCGCGAAATGGGTTTCAATTTCTTCGGGGTAAACATTTTTGCCCCCCGAAGACACAATCAGGTTTTTCTGCCTGCCGTTGATGTAAATAAAACCGTCTTTGTCGATAAAGCCCAGGTCGCCTGTTTTTAGCCAGCCGTCTTCGGTAATCACTTCCGCGGTGGCTTCGGGGTTTTGGTAGTAGCCCAGCATAATCGAAGGCGATTTTACGACGATTTCACCTACGCCGTCGGAATTAGGATCAAGTATCTTTACCTGAGTGTGCTTAACCGGAAGACCCACCGAAACATTATTTTTATGCCAGGGGGTACTTACCGAAATAAGGGGGCTATTTTCGCTCATGCCGTAGCCGTGAACCATGTTAAAGCCAAAGGAATCAAAAAAGTCGGCAGTCTTGGGGCTTAATGGGCCGCCGCCGGCGACCATTATTCTAATGGAATCAAGTTTTGCTTTTTTCCTTATAAACCTGAAAAACTTCTGCCCAAATTGATAATTCCCTTTTTTGGCCTGGGAAAGCGAAATAGCCCGGAAGACATTAAGAATACCCTGCACCGGGCCGGGCAGCGCCCTATACCCTTTGTCGATGGCAGCCATTACTTTATCGTAAAGCAGGGGCACGGCGATAAGGAAGTTGCCGCGGCCATCGTGAATGTCGTCCACCACCACAGAACCCACAAGTTTTTCTACAATAATTGTAGAGGCGCCTACCATGAAGGGCGAAATAAAGGAACAGGTGGTTGGGTAGGTATGATGCAGTGGGAGCACGTTGATAAACACATCTTCGGAGTATGCCCTAAGGGAAATCACCGCCGCACTGGAATTGGCAAGAATGCCCTTATGGCTCAAAGTAACGCCCTTGGCAAAGCCTGTAGTACCCGAAGTAAACACAATGGAAACCGGATCTCTTTCGGCAATGTCCTTAGCGGCGGGCAGGCTTTGGGATTCGGAAGCCGCGCCAAAGGTAGAGAAAATATTGTTCCCTTCCTGGGCCATGCTTACCAGAATCTTAACCGGGATACCCCGGCCGGAAAGGGAAGCGGTAAAATCCTGCTTCCGGGCCGAAAAGAAAAATGCCCTGGCCTCGGTAATTTTAAGTATGTTGGCGCACTCGTTTTCCGAAGCCAAAAAATCTATGGGAACAATCACCAGGCCCGCAATTGCCGCCCCTAACCATACCGCCATCCACTCGGGGCGGTTCTCGCACCAAAGGGCAACCCTGTCGCCTTTTGTAAGGCCCCCGGCAAGAAGCCCCCGCCCTATGCGGCGGCTTTCACTGGCAAGCCTGGTAAAAGACCAGCGGGTAAATTCTTTTTTACCTCCGCTGCGGTAAAGAATCGCGTCTTTTTCTCCCCACTTTTGGGAAATCCCTTCCAGCCACGCCGCAAAATTCGGGTAGGGAAAATCCGGCCAATCGGCAATATAATCTTTGAATTCCAGCATTTCTTTAGAATAGCCGAAATTATATTTTTTGTCGAGCTATAGCGCCGGTTTATGGACAGACACTAATTCGATATAAGCCCCTTGGCAATTAAGAATTCCTTTGCCACTTCCGCGTGGTTCCGCTTAAGCACTTCCACCTGATAATTAAGATCCCGCATGGTCTCGTCGGTAAAGAGGTTGTGCAATTTTTCCATTAAGGGAATAATTTCCGGGAATTTTTTTGCCGAGTCCTCACGGATAAGGGGCACCGCGTGGTAGGGCGGGAAGAAATTCTTGTCATCTTCCAGCACCGTAAGATTATGTTCTATCAACATGCCGTCGGTAGAAAATGCCGTGGTAATATCGATCTCGTTATTGTTAATGGCGGTGTAACGCAATATGCCGTCAATTGCCTTTTCTTCCTTAAAAGACATGTTGTAGGTTTTTTTGAGGTTTGGGATGCCGTCGTTACGGTTAAAAATTTCAAACGTACCCCCAAGGATAAGTTCATGGGAAACTTTTGCCAAATCGGAATATGTCTTTAACCCGTATTTTTCCGCCGTTTCGGGCCGCACCGACAGGGTATAGGTGTTGTTAAACCCCAAAGGATTAAGCATCAGAATCTGGTACTCGTCTTTTAAGCCTTTTTTGGAGATTTCATAGACTTCCTGGGGGTCGTGGGTTTCGGTGCCTTTAAGAACATGGGCATACATGGTGCCGGTATAATCTATGCTTAGATCCACATCCCCGGATTTAATGGCCGCCCACAAAATGGAAGAGCTGATTTCGTGTTTATAATCAACTTTGTAATCCGTATGCTCGGTTATTAAAAAATTGAGCATGTTCCCCAAAATATCCTGTTCCGTATAATCCTTGGCCCCTACCACAATGGTTTTGCCTTTGCCGGAATTACAGGACACGCCAAGCAGTAAAACACAAAAGCCCCAAACCAAAACAATTTTTTTCATACCTATCTCCTTACTGTTTTATTTTTTCCCTGAAACACGCAGGGGTTACCGCTTTTTCTATTAATGACATGATAAAATCAACCAACAGGGCCAAAACACAGGCAGGGATTGCGCCGGATAAAATCTGGTAATTGTTCAGGGTACGTATCCCCGAATAAATCAGATAGCCCAGCCCGGAAGCGCCGATAAACGCCGACAGTGTAACCAGCCCTACGGAACTTACCGCCGAAATCCGTATCCCCGCCATAATGATAGGCAAAGCCAAAGGCAGTTTGACCTTGCGCAATACCTGAAAACGGGTCATACCGATGCCTTTGGCGGCTTCAAGGGTTTGCTGGTTAATGTTGGAAAGCCCGGTGGCGGTGTTTTTTACAATTGGAAGCAGGGAATAAATCACCACCATGCACACCGCGGGCTTTTCGCCTATTCCCAAAAAGGGCACCAAAAAGCCTAAAAGCGCGATGCTGGGAACCGCCTGCACCACATTGGCAAAACCCATAACGGGTTTTTTTAAAGGCTTTATATAGCTGATAAGAATACCCAGAGGCACTCCCAAAAATGACGCAATGGTAATGGCGACAAGGGTAAGCTGAATATGATCCAGAGCCCGGGCCAGTATTTCGGAAATATTTCCGCTTACAAAACCCAAAAAACCCATCTTTATTCCTCCTTCAGATCAAGGTACTGCTGGCTCAATGTCGTTAAGAGGCTGCTCTTGGTGATCAGCCCTTCAAGCTCATTATCCTCATTAACCACAGGGATCGAAGAAAGCCCTTCTTCATTGACCACCCGCAAAATATCCACAATGTTTTGATCCGGCGGGCAGGTGGCAGGCCCGGTACGCATGACCTTCTCTACCGGAAGGCTCTTGTTTTCTTCACGCTGCGCCCGCCGCGCCGTCAATATGCCCAAAAGATGCCCCTTTTGATCCGTTATCAGAACGCTGTCCACCTGCTCGAGGCGCATCTTTTCGATACAGCGGATAACCGGCGTATTCCCGTGGGTACATACCGGATCGCGGATCATAATGTCCTTGGCGCGGATAAATTCCGGCGACGACCAGATGCGGTTACGCCCGATAAAGTTTGAAATATACTCATTGGCAGGGTTCTTCATGATCTCTTCTACCCTGTCGTACTGGGCAATCGCCCCCTGATAGATGATGCAGATCCTGTCGGCGATTTTAACCGCCTCGTCCATGTCGTGGGTTACAAAGACAATGGTTTTCCGTACCCTTGCCTGAAGCTCCGCCAGCTCTTCCTGTAACTGCGCCCGGGTAAGCGGATCAAGGGCGGAAAACGGCTCGTCCATAAGGATGATTTCGGGGTCGCAGGCAAAGGCCCGGGCCACCCCGATACGCTGCTGCTGGCCCCCGGAAAGCTGGGATGGGTAACGGTCGAGAAATTCCCCGGGCTCAAGGC
>JAIRLQ010000571.1 GCA_031259345.1 Treponema sp. | reverse complement strand
AAATAGTACGTACTGCTTTACGCTCATTGGCGCGTAAGAAATATATCATCATCAATTTTTTCAAGAAACCATCCTTGCAATACGCTATGTGTATCTAGTTATGAAAAGATTAGTAAATGGTGTTCTTGTACCCGGTACAAATGAACAATTTACCCTGTTGGTAAGACCTATAAGGCCGGTGTTATAGTAAACTGCTCCATGTAATGGGGTTTATATTTTTGGAGGAAGGATATGTATTTGAACAACTCTAAACAAAGGGTCTCCCGGGTCCTGTCCGGTCTTTTATTGGCCGCCCTGGTACCGGTTCTTCTTTTAGCGGGCTGTAGAAAGTCCGGGGCAAAACAAAACACGGTTTCGGACCCGGCGGAAGCGCCCTACCATATCACCATGGCGTTTTTGGGCGCCCCCATGGATGATGACGCCAAGGTTTATGCGGCCATCAACGAGCTTACCCTGCGGGAACTCAATATGACCTTTGAGGCGGCGCCCCTTAGTCTTGGCGACTTTGTCAGCACTTTAAACCTTATGCTTTCCGGCGGTGATAACTTGGACATTCTGCCGGTCTATACTCCCTTGGCCGCGAGTTATATATATGCCGGGAAAATTGTCGACTTGGCGGATTATATTTATGATTACGGCAAAGATATATTACGGCTAGTCGGGGAGGATGTGGCCACCAGCGGATCGGTCAACGGCTTTATTTTCGGAGTCCCCTCTCAAAAAGAAAGCGCATCCCTTTCCGGCATCGTGATGCGTAAGGATATTGTGGATGCCCTGGGGATTGACGTAAGCGCCATTCATACCTTAGATGATCTTACCCCGATCTTTGCCAAGGTGAAGGCGAATTACCCCGATATAGACTGCCTTGCGTCAAAGAACGCGGTAAGCCAATGGGAAAATTACGATACTTTGTCGGATCGTTTCGGGGTCTTAATAGACAACGGGCAAAGCGCCACCGTGGTAAACTGGTATGAAACCGCCGATTACAAAACCAAGGTGAACCGGGCGCGGGAATGGTACAAGGCCGGTTATATTAAGCTGGACGCCGCCACCTCAACGGATCTGGAGACCAATTTGGTGATGGCCGGTTCCTTGTTTGCCTATTTTTCCTATATTAAACCCGGCTACCTGGAGCAGGCAAACGCCCAGTGCGGAAGGGAAATGGTATACGCCTATATTGGTACCGATGACGGCAAGACCTTAAACAACCTTAGTTCAAGCAACGTGAACTTTTTTAACTGGGGCATCGCGCAAAATTCCAAGGATAAGGTCAAGGCAATGCGATTTCTGAATTTCGCCTACTCCAGCCCTGAATTCATAAACCTCCTTAACTGGGGCATTGAGGGCGAACATTATGTATTTGTTGACGATGGCAAAAAGGTGATCGATTATCCCCCCGGCATTAACGCGGCTAACGCGAAATATGGCCGCAACCTGGGCTGGCATTTTCCCAACCAGTATATCGCCTACATCTGGAACGGGCTTCCCACGGATATATGGGAGCAGTACAAGGCCTTTAACGATTCGGCGCTTAAATCAAAAGCCTTCGGGTTTTTGTACGACCCCAGTTCCGTGGCAAATGAGTTGGCCGCCCTTACCGGGGTCCAGGCCGAATATGCCGCGGCGCTGGAAACCGGCTCGGTCTCCGACACGGAAAAGACATTGAAAGAATTTAACGACAAGCTGTACGCCGCGGGTTTGCAGAAGGTAATTGATACGAAACAAGCGCAGTTGGATGCCTGGTGGGCATCCCGCTAAACCGGGACGAGGAGCGTAAAAAATCCCCGGCTTAGAGCTTATCCGGGGAGAGGGGATGCGGAGTATATGGGCATTACAAAACGGGGCGGGGGATTGCGATCCGGAAAGGCCCCCGCAAAAATTAAAAAATGGCTGCCCCTGTTTTTAATGATGCTGCCGGGGGCGGCCTATATTATCATCAACAATTATATTCCCATGTTCGGCCTTATTATTGCTTTTAAGCGCCTCGATTTTTCCCGGGGAATACTAGCCAGCGATTGGGTGGGGTTAAAAAACTTTGAGTTTCTTTTTTCTACCAGAGACGCCTTTATTATTACCAGGAATACCCTTTTATATAACGCGACGTTTATCATCCTGAATACGGTTTTAGGAATTTTGTTTGCCCTGTTCATCTGCGATGTAACCGGTAAAACAATGAAAAAAATATACCAAAGCGCGGTTCTTTTGCCATTCCTCATGTCCATGGTTATCATGGGATACATTGTTTTTGCCTTTTTTAGCATGAAAAACGGCATCGTCAATAAAACCCTGCTGCCGTTACTGGGGAAGGAACCGATTTTTTGGTACAACGAGGCGAAATACTGGCCTGCCATTCTTACCTTTGTAAACACCTGGAAAACCGTTGGGTATAGCTGCCTTATCTATATTGCCGCCATCACCGGCATTGATCCCGCCTTTTATGAAGCCGCCGAGCTTGACGGAGCGGGCAAGTTATCGCAGATCCGCCACATTACCTTGCCATGCATTCTCCCCGCGGTTATTACTTTAACGCTTTTAGGTGTAAGTAAAATCTTCTATTCCGATTTTGGCCTTTTTTATCAGGTGCCCCGCAATTCTGGAATGTTGTTTTCCACCACCAACGTGATCGATACCTATGTGTACCGGGGACTGATGAATTTGGGGAATTTGGGCATGTCCTCAGCGGCGGGTTTTTACCAGTCCCTGGTGGGTTTAACCCTGGTGTTACTGGTGAACGGGGTAGCGAGAAGGGTAAGCAGGGAAAATGCGCTATTTTAGGAGGAACCGGTGATACGGCGGTACAGGGGCTTTCATTTTATGGCCCACACGGTGATGAGTCTGGTAACATTGAGTGTTTTCCTTCCCTTCCTGCTTTTATTTTTATCTTCCATAACCGAGGAAAGCGCTTTATTGACCTACGGATATTCTTTTTTCCCGAAACAGTTCAGCCTACAGGCCTACCGGTATATTTTTACGGCTTCCGGTAAAATTATCAGGGCATACGGTATGACCGTACTGGTTACCGCCGCCGGTACCACGGCCAGCATAATTCTTTCCGCGCTTTTCGCCTATCCCCTGTCCCTGAAAAATCTCCCGTTCAAAAAAACCATCACCTTTTTTGTTTTCTTTACCATGCTTTTTAACGGCGGCATTGTTCCCAGCTACATTTTATGGTCCACTTATTTAGGGGTGAAAGATACGGTTTTTGGTTTGATTTTGCCAAATATGCTGGTAAGCGCCATAAATATCCTGTTAATGCGCGCCTATTTTCAAAGCAGCATTCCCGACACCTTGTATGAGGCCGCTCAAATTGACGGGGCTGGTCAACTGCGTGTATTTACCGCCGTGGTGATTCCCATGGGGAAACCGATTCTTATTACCATTGGCACATTTACCGGAATCGCCTATTGGAATGACTGGGCCAACGGCCTGTATTATATAAACCGGCGGACAGAACTTTTTACCATTCAGAATTTATTAAACCGGATGGTAACGGACATTCAGTTTTTAAGTTCCAACAGCGCCCTGTCCGCGACACTTGGGGCGGAACTTGCCAAAGTTCCGTCCACAGGGGTGCAAATGGCTATTGCCTTTGTCGCTATTTTGCCTATTATTATTTTGTTTCCTTTTTTACAAAAATATTACGCCAAGGGTATTTCCCTGGGGGCGGTAAAAGGGTAAAGGGAGGATTTTTATGACCTTTAACGTACCAGACCACGAATCAATCGCCGAAAGGCTCCGTTACCCCCTGGGGAAACTGCGGGTGGTCATCGACACGGACGCCTATAACGAGGTGGACGACCAGTTTGCTATTGCATGGGCTCTGTCTTCCCCTGAACGCATGGGGGTGGAAGCCGTTTACGCCGCCCCTTATAACAACGCCTTCTTTTTCCGGGGCCGGGATTTAACCGAAGAACAAAAGCGGCTTGCCCACTATGCCGCCGACCCGGCGGAGGGCATGGAACAGAGCTATCACGAGATCATCAAACTTTTTAAGCTGCTGAAGATGGAAAGCGCCGGGAAGGTGTTCCGGGGTTCCCGGTATTATATCGGCAAGGCCGGCAAGGCGGTGGAGAGCGAAGCCGCCCGGGATCTGGTAAAACGGGCTGTAGAAGGAGAGGGGCTGCTGTATGTGGCGGCCATGGGGGCAATTACCAATGTGGCGTCGGCCATATTGATGGACCCGAAGATCGTAGAAAAGATAGTGGTAGTGTGGCTTGGGGGGCAGCCTTTTTCCTGCGCCCTGGCGCGGGAATTCAACCTGTTACAGGACATACCCGCCGCGCAGATCCTGTTTGACAGCGGGGTCCCTCTGGTGCTGATCCCCTGTATGTTAAGCGCATCCCATCTGACGGTAACCGCGGAGGAAATGAAGAACCGACTGCGGGGCAAAAGCGATGTGGGAACCTATCTTACCGATATGGTAATCGGACAGTTTAACGATGAACTGTTAGAAAATTCGACGGCGCTGAAAAATTTTTACCTTGCTGGTCTTGACGATATTCCCCGCGATATTGCCGCTCAGTTTCCCACTAAAAACATTTCATGGTCCAGAATTATTTGGGACATATCAACGGTGGCCTACCTTATTAACCCAAACTGGAGCGCCACAAAGCTTGTGCCCTCGCCTATTCTACAGGATGATATGTCGTGGCGGCATGATGATTCCCGTCATCCCATACGTTACTGTAGTTATGTGAGCCGTGATCATATTTTTGGCGATCTATTTGCGAAACTGGAACAGTCCTAATATAATATTTAGGGAACCTCTGGAAACGCGAACCTTCGGTTAGCGAACCTTCGGTTCGACCGGAGTTTCCAGAGGTTCCCTTTAGTTGTTGAATTCTCACCTCATTTGCGAATCAGTCCCGTTTAA
>JAIRLQ010000568.1 GCA_031259345.1 Treponema sp. | reverse complement strand
GACAAGCAAAGCCTCGTTATATTTTTTAACCAACAATTCGGTGTCCCGTTCCTGCATTTTATCCGGTGAATACTCATAGCCGCCGAATAAGGAGGGAAGTCCTACTAGTGTATACCCGCCCAGGGAGACACAGTTGGGATACCAGGTAAAATCACTGAAAGATGTCCGCAGCTCGGGCCTTTCATCGAAAATATAGGGGACATAGCCGGAAATCGCCCTGTCAAGCATGATGACAATAACATTTTTACTGTTTTTTGACAGTTGATACACGGGATTCGGCGTACTGTTTTGCTGAAATTCCGCCTTCGCCGCGGCCAGGCCTGAAAATTCTAAATGTATTTTTACCAGATTACCTATGCCAAGGACCGTCAATGAAATAATCATTATGATTTGAACGGCCCGGAAAAGGGAATTCCATTTAGAGAGAAATAGAACAACGCATAGTGACAGGGCCCCTATAAGTACAAATATGTTAACTATGGCGATAATATTTTCAGAACTGAAGGCACTGGCATTGGAAAACTTCAATGTGGGGGTTAGAAACCCGTAGTTTCCGGGAAACCCAAAGGTATTAATTAAGAATGCGGCAGACAGCAGTGACAGCAGGGCGGTGAGGATGATTTTTATCTTTTTTGAAAAGAAGGCATATATAACAGAACACCAAAACAGGAAAAAACCCGCCCCTTGCAGCAGGGTGACGCCGATAAAAGGGAAAGGCGACTGGTAGGGCTCTATAAAGGCGAATTCACCCACGGAAGACGCAATGAGCGATCCGGGTATAACCAGGCCGGTTAACAAAAAAAGAGCCAGGGCGGCGGCAATAAATGTTCTTGTATGCCAAAGAACATTTGCCTTTAAGTCAATCTTTGAAATGATGCACCGGCAAAGTTTCCGCATATATTTTCCAAGGGCGGCAAGAATTAAAAAAATTGTACATATTGCCGCAATAATAAGACGTCTGACAAAGAATCCGCCATGAAAAAATAATATGTATATATCAAATCCCGCAACGAGAGCAACGATAGCGCAGTACAGTATTTTTTTTGAATATTTTGTTTTTTGAAGGCAATTTTTTATGAGGGAGAACACGTTGTTCAGTGTCCAGTATAGTACAAGGGCGGACGGCGAATTGTAGAGCAGTACAAGAAAGATAACCGCCATGCCGTATAACTGAATTTTGTCTTTAAGCGGAAACCCCCGCAGATACACCGCGCCGGCGATTATATTGATCACAGTCATAACGAGGGGCAGGATATTGATCTTCAATGAAGCGATGGCGGCAAGGCCGTCCGGGGCGCCTAAATCGGCTATAAAGAAAAAAGATTGATTCTTTAGGGCCTCAAGGCGGGAAAGATAAGAATAAGCGGCAATGAAGAAAGGTATCTGAATCAAAAGGCCGAAGGTGCTCCTCATGGCATAAACAGGATGGTAATGATGCTGCCGGTAATAGGCAGAGAGAATCATGTATTGCTCATCGCCCTTGAACACCGCCTTGATCTTTTCGATTTTAGGTTTAAGCTTTTTCTGGGTATTTCGTTCAACCTGCTGCCATTTCTCGGCTACGGCATAGAGAGGCAGGCACAGGATGGTGACAACCGCGCTTACGCCGATTATCGACAGGCCGGTTTTTTCAAATATTCTTTCGACAAAAACAAAGGCAAACTCTATGATTTGCACAATTGGATAGATAACAAGCATATAAAGAATATCAGCCATTTATCTTGTATACCTTTGTCAGCACCGTACTACCCGTACCGTGTCTTCCGTGTCCCAGCCGATGCGTTCCTCCCAAGGTTTTTGCCGGGTTTCGGGCCGGCGGTCAAAAACCACCAGGTATGCGGGCGCCGCGGGATCTACCGTGTCCCGGTACCGGCATATTTGTTCCAAGCCCTCCTGGCGTACTTCCTCCGGGGTATCCCATGGGTGAATCAGCTTAATTTCAATAATATACCAAGCCTTCCTGTATTCTACCGCCAGATCCATGCGCCCCCGGCCGGCTGCAGATTCCCGCTCAATGCGCCCGCCGCCGTTCAGTACCCGCTGTAAGAAAGCGGTTAACAAAAGGTGGGGGAAGGCCTCGGTATAATCGGCTTTCTGTTCCCAGATGGCAGAATGTTTCCGCCAGAAACGCTGGAACTCCCCCAGCAGCGCATCCATATCCAGGGACCCGTCCTGTTTCTGCCACTGCCAGGAGGAAGGGGGAGGCAGATTATCGTGATACCCCGAGTTCAGGTACCGGGTGAGAATTTCTTCGTATATCGGGTTGGCGATGGTAAAACCGGTTTCGCTTTTCCAGGTAATCAATCCCAAATCCATCGACAGTTCCACATCGGGATTGGTCCGTCCCAGGGAGGGGTCGTTCGCGCCGGTAAAGATGGTCTCGATTACCGCCTTGATTTTCGGGTCCCGCAGGCGGACACCCAGGGCGTCAAGGTGGGTTTCCCGGGCCTCGATCATCTGTTCCCGGGCCTGTAGCAGATGATCCGCCGTTACCGTTTCCCGGCTTTCTTCGTTCAATATCCGCATGGTGGCCCGTTTGAACAGGGAATTGACGATCCAGGGCTGTCCGCCGGACTGCCCGTATACATAGTCCAGAGCTTCGCCGGTGATTTGCTGGCCGGTTTCGGCGGTTCTTTGGGCAAAGAGTTTGGCAATATCGTTTTTTTGAAAATTGGCAAGCATCGCGGAATCTTCTTTGATATTGAAGGGGGAGCCGGGGTTAGGGGAGGAGCCGCCCTTCGCAGCGGTAATATAATCCTTTAAGTCCCGCATTCCCACAAGGGCGATGGATACGGGAAAGATACCCGGCCTCCGGGCCGCGAAACCTCCCCGTAACTGCCGCAGGAAGCTGATGAGGGCCTCCCCTTCAAGGACATCAACCTCATCAAAAAGGACAATAAGCGGTTTTGGCGCGACAAGGCCCGCCCATTTTGTTAATACAGCGGCAAGCATGCCCTCGGTAGAATTGTCTTCGATCACCGGCACGGGAAGCCCTGTACTTTGCGCGAACCGGCAGATAGCCTTGTACATTGTCCGCATGGCTTCCGCCCGTCCGGTTACCCCCTGGCAATCTTCCACGCTGACATAACAGGCTACCGCCTCGTCGCCGGAGTTAATTTCCCGCATCCAGCTTTGCAAAAAAGTTGTTTTGCCGGTCTGCCGGGGCGCGTGCAGCACCCAGTACAATTTATCCCGGATATACCGATCAAGCTGCGCGCCCACCAGCCGGTCCGCCGGAGGAAGCATATAGTGATCATACGGATTACAGGGACCGGTGGTATTAAAAAACCGCACGGCCCGTTTTGACGGGTTTTGCATAAGCGGCTCCTGATTGTTGTAAATAATTTTAGCAGGGTTATGGCATTTCACGTCTTACCTGGTTTTTAATGTTATCGGCGGGAATATTCTTTGATCAGTTCATAAACCTGTTTGGCCGCCGACACCCGCCGGAGGAAGCATGTAGTGATCATAGGGGTTACAGGGACCGGTGGTATTGAAAAAACGTATAGTCCGTTTGGATAAATTTTGTATAACCGCCCTCTATTGCTGCCGGGAAGATTCCCTGATGAGTTCATAAACCTGTCTGGCCGATGTATCATAGGAGTATTTTTCAAGGACCGAATCCGGGTTTTCGACCGGCTCTTGTAACAATTTGTCGAGATCAATGTCCGTATTAAAGGGATCTATGTAATGAGCTGTCTTTC
>JAIRLQ010000566.1 GCA_031259345.1 Treponema sp. | reverse complement strand
ATAGCCTTTATTATCGGCGGAGTCATTATATTCAGCATGGGGTATAACCCGTTAATGGTATACGGCCAGATGATCAAGGGCGCTTTTGGGAGCTCCTTTAATTTTGGCGGAACCCTTGAGAAATTCGTCCCTATATTTTTAACCGCAATTGCTTTTTACATGGCTACCACTGTAAATCAATTTAATGTCGGCGTTGAAGGACAAATGTATTTGGGCGCTATTGCCGCCGCATGGGCCGGCTTTTCTTTTACCGGTTTGCCCCCTTTATTCCATAGTATCCTTTGTTTTGCCGCAGCCATTGCCGCGGGAGGATTATGGGCGCTTGTACCGGCAATACTAAAAACTTCATTCAAAGTAAATGAAATATGTACCACCATATTGCTTAACTATGTCGCTATTCTATTCACTTCTTATTTGGTAAACGGCCCTTTATCGGCGGAGAAGGGCATTGCGACCACTCCCTTTGTTTCAGAATCGGTTTTTCTGCCGAGGATTCTTGAACCAAGCCGGGCGAATATGGGGCTGCTTATCGCCCTGCTGTTGTATATCCTTTTGGGATGGATGTTATCTAACACCGCCATAGGATTTCAATTCCGCAGTACAGGCGCCAATGTACAATTCTCCGAATATGTGGGGATCAATACCAGGGCAGTAATACTTTCCGGTATGTTTACCAGCGGCGCAATCGGCGGAATTGCCGGGGGAATTCAGGTTTTAGGGGTTCATCATGCTTTTTTGGACGGTTTTTCTTCGGAGATTGCCTCTTTTGGTATGCTTGCAGCCCTTATTTCCGGGGGCAAGTACACGATGCTCCTTGTTATGTCCCTGTTCCTTGGCGTTCTAAAAAACGGCGCCCTGGGAATGCAGCGTTTTACGGATCTTAGGGCTTCCCTGGTGGATGTAATAATCGCGGTGTTTATTCTGATAACCGCCATGGATTGGATCGGAGGACTAAGAGAAAGAAGAAAGAGATGATAGGATCCATATTTAATTACACATTGATTCACGCCGCCCTCCGTTTATCAACCCCCATATTGATGGCGGCTTTGGCGGTCATTATTTCACAACAGGCAGGGGTTTTAAATCTGGCTGTAGAAGGATGCATGACCCTGGGAGCGTTCATGGCAATCTGTATCAGCCACCTGACGATGAACTGGTTTGTGGCCCTCTTGGCGGCAATCGGCATCGGTTTGTTGATATCGATCGTTGTCGGGGTTGCTCACATAAAATTCAGAGCGGATATATTCGCGGTAGGTATGACCATAAACATATTCGCCGTTGCTATAACCAATTTTCTCCTAAGCGCCTTTTTTAATGTTACCGGAAGTTTTATTCCCGGTAAATTAGCCTCCCTGCCAAGGCTTAATCTTCCTTTTTTGGGGAAAAACCCGATACTAAATAGTATTATTAACGGCTATTCCTTCTTTGAGATAGGGGCAATAATAATGGTTTTTATTCTGCATATTTTCCTCTTCAAAACCTCAAATGGCCTTCGGCTCCGTAGTGTAGGATTGAATGAACTTGCCGCAGAGACAGCGGGCATTAACATAGAAAAAACCAAATTTGCCGCTTTGCTTTTTTCCGGGATAGTGGGAGGAATGGCCGGAGCCCACCTCTCTCTGGGGTATACAAATTTCTTTACTCCTGGTATGGTTAGCGGCAGGGGATTTATGGGGATAGCTGCCATGTTTTTTTCCGGAGCTTATCCTATTGTAAGCTGGCTGGCATGCCTGCTTTTCGGCCTTATTGATTCCATTGGTTCCAGGATGCAGGCATACGGCCTGCCTGCCCAGTTCATTTTGATGCTGCCCTATGTAACGACCATTTGCGTATTGGTATTATCGATGTGGAGACAAATACGGAAAAAACGCAGATTATCAAGCTCTTTGAGGACTCTCGATCGTTGGTGACGTGTAACTATTCAACCGCCTGCGGGACACCCGAGGTTGCGCGCGAACTGGTGAGCGCGTTTCCGGACCGAAGGTCCGAGGTGTCCATGCCGCACGGTGAGAGGCCCGGTAAATGCCGAAATAACGAGCAATGCCGAAGGGCCGACTAGGAGCGGAAATCGTACCGCGACTGAACAGTTACTTGACGGTAATTTTTTTCGGGGAAATATATGAACGACAAAAGCAAGGAGCAGGGTATTTTTCCCCGGACACGGTTCCGGGTAAACGCCCTGTCCGCTTCCGAGAAGAAGGTAATGGAATTTGTATCCACGCATCAAGACGATGTTATCAATATGTCCATGCTTGAAATCGCGAAAGCTGTAGGGGTCAGTGACGCTACGGTGCTGCGTTTTGTTCGTTCTATAGGATTCGACGGGTTTAACACATTCAAGATAGTTCTTGCCGCGGAACTCATGCATCCAAAGGATGCAATATTTGAGTCTATAAAGCCTGAAGATACCTATGAAATAATTGTTCAGAAAGTCATCGGTTCAAATATCCAGGTGTTAAAAGATACCCTGTATACGGTGGATACCGCCAGCCTGCAGACAGCTATCGCGGAGATAAAGAAAGCAAAGCGCATTTTCTGCTGCGCCGTCGGAACTTCCGCCCCCATGGCCCAATGGTTCTATGACCGGCTTTTCCGCCTGGAGTATACGGTAACCGCTGTTGTAGATCCGATTCATATGTATACGCAGGCTGCCATTGCAAAAAAGGGCTCTCTTTTCTTTTTTATATCCCGATCCGGATATCCGGTAACATTGATAAAAATCATGCGTATCCTCAGGAAACAGCACCCCGAAATTAAGCAGATATTAATTACCTGTGACGCTTCCTCTCCGATGGCTAAACTGTCAGATGTCAAACTGATAGGTGTATCCCGGGAAAAGGACCCGGATATTGCCGGTTCCGCCGTATCTATTTCAAGTATTATTGATATTATTTATACCTGTCTGGAATTAGCCGAAATAGGCAAGACATCCGAGAACCAACAGAAGATCTGGGAAGCAAGTAACTTTTTTAACAATCGCCTCACAAAGCTGCCCAAGGACTGGGGAAATTCATAGCCTTGCCATATTTGAATGTTTGGCAACTATTCAGTTAAGGAGACTTTATGGATACGGACAGGAAAGACGGCGCGGATTTCTGGATTGAAAGGCTGGGCCTTGTACCCCACGCCGAAGGGGGCTGGTACCGGGAACTCTGGCGGGCCGATCTTGAAATTCCGCAAAACGTCCTGCCCGCCGGATACGAGGGCCCCCGTTCGGCGTGTACTTCCATCTACTACCTGCTCCGGGGAGAGGATCGATCCGCGTGGCACAGGGTGCGTTCCGCCGAGATATGGCTCTGGCACGCCGGGGGTACTCTGGCACTGAGTTTCGGCGGCGGCGGCGCGGCGCCTAAAACGGAGGAGACCCGCCTTCTGGGCCCTGGCGGCGCTGAAAATGCGGAATTTCAGGCTGTAGTGCCCCCGGGGATCTGGCAAAGCGCCCGGATACACAGCGGGGATTTCGTATTGGTCTCCTGCATCGTTTCCCCGGGCTTCCACTGGCAGGATTTTTCCCTGTATTAATACACCAAACTGGAAGTACCATTGAATCGAAGCGGCAATATCATGTATAACTTATCTATGGAGGGCGGCGGAAAAGCGGCCCAATCAAA
>JAIRLQ010000513.1 GCA_031259345.1 Treponema sp. | reverse complement strand
TTGATAGCTTTGACCGGTTTGGAATCCGGATCGACTTTGCCGTTGACATTCGATATTTCCTTCCCATCTTCGTCCAGTAAATTGTTATCGGGAATTGACGGGAAACCGGTATTGCCGCCGGGGTTTTTGCCCTCGTCGTAGCCGGTATCCACTTCGCCGCCGGCCTGCCCGCCTTTCAGAACCCTTTCATCAAAGATCGCGATACCTCCCCGGCTGGCGCTTACCGTGACTTTACTGGGCGCGGTGGAAATATCAAACTGGTCTTTTTCCGTAGTGCTGTAATTCCCCGCATGGGCCGGGATGGACCATTTGGACAGTTTGCCGGTTTTGGGATTTCTTATCTGCGCCCGTACCCAGTAGTCGCCGGGCAAAATGTCAAAATCGGGCTTTTCGCCGTTACGTATCCCGTTGGGGGTGTAAAAATAAAAGGTAACTTTTTCCCGATTTGCCTCGTTTTCTACGGCAGATACACGGAGGCTTTCGATAATATACTCGCCTTCGGTGGCGGATATTAAGTTATAAACGGTTAATTTACCCTTGACCCCGGAAAGGTCAATGGAAATTTCCTCGGTCCCGGTAAAGACGACAATAGCCATCTGGTCTTTGATAAAATAGACGGGGTTGGGGGTCTTGGTCCAACCCTTACCGTTGTTGAACTTGATACTGTAGTTTATCTGCGCGGGAAAGACATATTCCCGGGAATTACCCGGAAACAGCCCGCCGTCAAAACGGTACTCGTTCATACTTTTATCCGGCTGGATTATCTGTATACCGTACAGGACGGCGCCGTTTTTGGCGCTGTTGATAACCTTGAGAGTACCGACATTGGTGTCGGCAAACCTGAATGCGTCGCCGAGGGTGTTCATTGGATCCAGGGAAAGAGTACAAGCTGACAGAATTAGGGCGGCAAATGCCCCGGCAGCAGCGAGCACGACGGAAAGTTTACTAGTTTTCATGTTTTTCTCCTCGAGTTGTTATACACTTCTGTAAACTTGCACGGATTATATAGTCCGGATTCAGACCGAATCTTCCCAAATTTTTTTTCTGCGAAGAAACAATCTTAATCTCGTTCTAAACGGATCTCTTTACTGGTTGGAATACAATTTTTTACATATAACTAAATATATCACTATTTAAAAGGCCTTTCAAGATTTTTCAGATTTTTTGGCAATTATTTACCTGATTCTGCATTATATGTTCCTATATATAGTATATAATACTCTTAACAGATACCATATATTGCCGTTTTTGAAATGATGTACCGGAACGTGCCCGGCAAATACAACAGGGCCCCGGCCGGCGGCCTGTTTATGCGGCGCCCGGTGTACAGTAACAGACCCCCTCATAATACTTGAAGATATTAGGTTTTTTTCCGATAATATGGATATGTTTGGCTTAATTCCCATTTTGGCTGCCGTTGTCATTCTGATTTTCGCGGCTGCTGTGGTTTTTTTGATCACGAGCAGAGCGAAGAGCGGCGCGGCGGGCGGCATCAAGAAGCGCGCAAAGAATTACGATGCGGCGCTGAAAGAGGCGAACAAGCGGCTGCAGGCCAATCCCAGGGACCCGGAGGGTTTGAGTATTTTGGGAGATCTGTTTTTCCAGGATGGCGCCTGGGAAAATGCCTACAAGACTTACGAAGCGCTGGTCGAGCTTCTGCCTACTACTCAAGGACTGGACGACTTTACAATAAATCTGCGCTACGGCCTTGCGGCGATTAAAGTGAACCAGACCGACGCCGCGTACAAGGGGCTTTCCGCGGCCCACATGCTCAAGGCGAACAATTTCGAGGTAAACTTTAACCTGGGCAGTCTGGAATTTCAGCGAAAAAACTACGATAAGGCAATTCAGCTTCTCCAACAGGCCCGGATTCAGGACCCGGAACATCCGGGTTGTCTGAGGATTCTGGGGCATTCCTTTTTTAAAATGAAGAAATACAAGGAAGCTATGTCTTTCATCCGGCAGGCTATGGACCTGGCCCCGGATGACAAGGAGTCCCTCTATACGCTGGCGGAATGTTACCACGAGGCAAATCAGATTGAGCAGGCTTTGAAGATATTTTCCCATCTGCGGCCCGATCCCCAGATGGGCGCGCAGTCCTGCCTTATGGCGGGAACCATCAACATGGAAACGCACCAGGAAGCGAAGGCCATTGAGGATTTCGAGATTGGCCTGAGACACCAGAATATCGGGCAGGATGTCCAAATCGAGATGAAGTACAAACTGGCCACCTGCTACCTGAGGGCGAATGAGATTGCCAAGGCGCTGGGACACCTGCGGGATATCCAGTCGTTAAATCCCAATTACCGGGATGTGGCGGTGCTTATCGGCAAATACCAGGAACTTAACGCGAACAAGAATCTGCAAATATACACGATGGCCCCCTCGGCGGATTTTGTGGCCCTGTGCAGAAAAATCGTTATGACTTACTACCCCCGCGCCAAGGTGAAGATTGTCAGTATTTCTGTTACAAAGAACGACTGGGCGGATATACTGGCGGAAGTAGATACTCCCAAATGGTCCGACCTTGTGATGTTCAGATTTATCCGCACGCAGGGAGCCATTGGCGAAATGATTGTCCGGGAATTTCACAATCACCTTAAAGAGGTAAAGGCCGGTAAAGGCATTTGTGTTACAGTGGGCAGCTATACCGAAGAGGCCCGCCGCTACACGGAGGCGCGGCTTATCGATCTTATCGAGAAGGAAAAATTTTCCGCTATTCTGAACAACGTTGACGCAAAGGCGGCGGCTGCCGCGGCAAAGAGGAGATAGGCGGCGGCGGCATTTGCCGCCGCGGCGGGCAGGCGTTGCCATGCCTGTACCCTGCCGGGATTCCCGCATCAGATGCCGGTTCCTTTCCGGTATTTCCCGGGTTCCATTGACACAACCCGGACATCTTCAAAATTTAAGCCCCGCTGCGGCTCAGGGGAGAAATTTTTTTTCCCCCCTCTTGCATAATTCTGCCAAACCTGGTATAATATTACAAGGCTTAAAGAGGAGGCGCGAATGTACATTGTTCCGGACTACGCGGACAGCTCTGTCCTGTGTGAACCATCGGACGCTATAACTCTTTCTTGTGTTCTTCTTTTGCCATTAACCGGCGCTTTGGGGGGGGGGGG
>JAIRLQ010000482.1 GCA_031259345.1 Treponema sp. | reverse complement strand
GCTTTCCCGCTTTTAATCCATGTTCCCGTTCCGGAAGGGGAAGTTTTGATTAAGGCTGAATGCGGCGTTGCGGCTTTTGGCAATGATTCCATAAATGTCCTTTCCCGCTGCGCCCCTGTCGCCCAGGCATGGGGCATATAAGGAAAAATTATGCAAATACTAATGACCGTTTTAAGTACCTTCACTTCCCTTTATATGCTGGCAATTTTTATACGCATCCTTCTTACATGGTTTTCGGGCCCGAACTTAAATGCCCCCGGGGAATTTTTGGGGCGCTTTACCGATCCTTATCTCAATTGGTTCAGGCGTTTCAGACTGCGGGCGGGGATGCTGGATCTTTCGCCCCTTTTGGCTCTGGCGCTTCTTTCGCTGGCTAATCAGATTTTTGCTACCCTGGCCCGGTACGGCGTTATTACCGTAGGCTTTATTCTTGCGCTGCTTCTTCGTTCGTTCTGGTCGGCCCTGTCTTTTATTTTGGGGTTCTGTATTATTATTTTAATACTGCGCCTAATCGCTTTTTTTGCCCAGGCGGATATTTACAGTCCCTTTTGGCGCATTATTGATACCATTTCAACGTCTTTGCTTTTTAGGATAAACCGTATTCTTTTTGGAGCGAGGATCGTCCATTTCAGGAACAGCCTTATTGTTTCAATAATCGTCCTGGTTCTGGTTTTTATTGCCGCCCTGGTTCTGATTAACCTTGCCGCAGTCAGCCTTGTAAGGCTGCCGTTTTAAGCCCCATGTTTCTTAGGGAATTAAGCGACGAAATCGGCATGCTATGCAGCCCAAAATCAAAAACCGCAGAGCGGCTTCTAAAGCTGGGTATTAAAGGCGCCCGGAGCCTCCTTACACATTATCCCAGGGACTACGAAGATTGGGGTAAAAAAGTTCCCCTAAAAGATTATAACAGGGCCAAAGTTTGCAGCGTTGTAAAAGTTCTTGCCCACCAGTGGTTTGGCGCGGGCTATATGAAAACCCTTAAGGTAATTGTCGAAGATGATACCGAACGGGCTTCCCTTAATTGTTTTAACCGCCCCTTTTTGGGTAAAGAACTTCCGGTAGGGGCAATGGTTAAAATCTCCGGGCGCTTTTATTATAAATATGGCGAAATTCAGTCCAGCGCTTTCGAGATTGGCGGCGGTGAGGGAATACTTCCTGTTTATCCCCTTACCGAAGGCGTTACCCAAAAAGCCGTTCGTAATCTGACCCAGAAGGCTGTAGATCGTTACGCTTCTTCCCTGGAAAACGAATTGCCCGGGGATATTATAAAACGGGAAGGGCTTATTCCAAAAGCAGAAGCAATTAAGGCTATTCATTACCCGGCGTCCATGAAAGAAAAAGATTCTGCCTGTAAAACCCTTGTTTACGAAGAGCTTTTTTATTTGGAAATAATGATCGCCAAAAGGGCGATCGCCCGGCGGAGCAGCCAGATTAATACAAATATAATTGATTCGCACGCGGGCCCATGCCCCGTTTCCGCTTTGCAAAAACGGCTTGTTGAAAGGCTGCCTTTTAAGTTGACTCCGGGGCAGCTAAAAGCCGCGGGCGAAATCAGCCGGGATATGGAAAGCCCTTCGCCTATGGCGCGGCTTTTACAGGGCGATGTCGGTTCGGGCAAAACGCTGGTCGCGTTTTTTGCCTGCCTTGGAGCGGTGGAGAAGGAAAATTCCGGCGGAAAAGGCCAGGCTGTCATCATGGCGCCTACGGAACTCCTTGCCCGCCAGCATGCCGAAAATGCCGCAAAAATTCTTGAGCCGCTGGGGCTTCGCATTGCCTTCCTTACCGGGAATGTCAAGGCGAAAGGCAGGGCGCATCTTCTTAAAGCCCTGGCTTCAGGCGATGTGGACATAGTCTGTGGAACCCACGCGCTTTTTTCCCGTGACGTGGTTTACAAAAACCTCCGACTTGTGGTCATCGACGAGCAGCACCGTTTTGGCGTTACCCAGAGGCAGGCCATCATGGTAAAAGGCCCGGAAGGAGGCCCCGCTCCGTCTCTTCTTATGATGAGCGCAACACCCATTCCCCGGACTCTTGCCCTGACTGTTTTTGGCGATCTGGATGTTTCGGTTATTTCCGATATGCCCCCGGGGAGGGAACCTGTAGAAACCCATCTTGCAAAAGAATCAAATGCGGAGAAAGTTTATAATTTTGTCAGAAAAGAACTGGCTGCAGGCAGGCAGGCATATTTTGTGTATCCCCTTATCGAAGCCAGCGAAGAGCGCGATCTTAAAGATGCCCAGTCCATGTTCCGCCATCTTGCGGAAACCGTGTTCCCGGAGTTTAAGGCCGCTCTTATTCATTCACGGCTTCCCGAAGAAACAAAACGCGGCGTTATGGATGCTTTCCGCACGGGGGATATTAAAATTTTGGTTGCCACCAGCGTGGTGGAAGTTGGCGTAGATGTGCCCAGCGCCACCTGCATAGTGATAGAACATGCCGAACGTTTTGGGCTTTCGGCGCTGCATCAGCTTAGGGGAAGGGTAGGCCGGGGCGGCGGTAAATCATATTGTTTTTTGATTTATTCGGATCAGAAAGTGCCGGAAAAATTTTTTGGACTTAACCCCGAAGATTTAAGCGAAGAAGATCGCTCAAAGGAAGGCCGGCGGCTTATGGTTATGCTTGAAAACACCGACGGCTTTGTGATTGCCGAAAAAGACCTGGAGTTCCGGGGCCCCGGGCAGATAACGGGTTTTGCCCAGTCCGGCTATTTTACCCTGGGGCTTGCCGACCTCGTCCGGGACGCAAAGGCGCTGGAACGTGCCCGGGCCGATGCCTTTGCAATGCTGGAAAATGATCCCTGTCTGCAAAAAGATGAATACCGCTGCGTGGCGGAAGTGCTAAAGAGAGCCCCGCCCTTTAGCGATGTAGTTTTGTAAAAAAACAGAGGAAGCCGTTGGTTAGAGTTATGTAAAATCTCTTGCCGCGCGAAACATCTCTACGATATTTTCCGGCGGTACATCGGCGAGGATATTATGAACCTGCTGGAAAATAAAGCCGCCCCCTTCATTAAGAATCTCGAGGTTTGCTTTTACATGGGGGGTTATCTCCCCCGGCTTGCCGTGGGGCAGCATGGATCGGGTATCGCAGCCGCCTCCCCAAAGGCTCAGTTTGCCGTAAAGTTCCTTTTTAATATCCCCCAGGGCCATGTCCTTGCAGGTAAATTGTACCGGGTTAATGGCATCAAGACCGGCGTCCGCCAGAAGGGGCATTAAGGGGCGCACGCCGCCGCAGCAATGGAGGCAGATTTTTATTTGCGGGAAGTGCTCGTGAATATAGGACCACATTTGTTTTTCCCTGGGATAAAAGAATTCCATGTAAAGTTCGGGCGAAAACTGCGGGCCGTTTTGTGAACCCATATCGTCGCCAAAGCCGATTACGTCGATGTAATCTCCAACCGCGTCAAGGTAGGCTTTAAGGTTTGCCATGTGCCGCCCGGTCAGGGCATCGAGGAATGTGTGGACTCTTTTGGGGTTTGCAATAAGTTCACAGAGAAAATTGTCCATGCGGAAAACAAACTGCCCTGTTTCAACCAGGTTACCGCCAAAAATACCGTAAATAGCGCGATCCGTGCCGCCCCGTGTTTTGGCCGCAAGCTCGCGCAATTCTTTTGCGCCTTCGGAACTTTTATAATTAACCGGCATTGGCGGGGAAGGTACATGGAGCCACATTACTTCATTGGCAAGACTTTCATAATCGGAAAAATCTTCTTTTTCAAAATCATCTGCCAAAGGCCAGTATACCTGTTCAAAATAATTACAGCCCTTTGGCTGCCGCCCGGTAATACGCCCTGTAGAGCTGTAAATAAAACTGCCTTCGGAAGTACGGCGCAGGTCTACACAGGCAGGAACTTTGCAGGGGGTTCCGTCTTCCATCTGCCAGTCTTTCCAGTATCCGCTTTGTTTATCAAAATCGCAGCCAAGCTGGAAGGTGTCGACATCAAAAATATCAAGCACATCCTGTTCCACAATCGCAAGCTGCTGAATAAGATCATACACATAAAGAGGGCTTGGCGGCAGTCCCAAATATTCCCGCAGGCGTTTATAGGCCGGCACCGCAATGCCGCTGGATCGATGCGCGTTAAAATCAATGGGTACTTTATCGGGGTTTTTAAAATTGAGGGCAGCCATTACTCGCTCTCTTCCTGTCATATAATGCTCCTATTCCAAATGTGATTGCATGGAAAAACCTTTAATAAAATATTTTTGCAAAGAAATAAAAAGTAAAACGGTGGGTATGGATGTAAAAATAACCCCTGCCATCATTACGGGAATCTTGCCGCCGCCGGTTCCCGTTGATTGCGCTACCGCAACCATAATGGGGCGTACTTTTTCGCTTGACGATAAAATCATTCCAAAAAGCAGATCGTTCCAAATCCACATGCCCTGAAAGAGCGCCACTACCGCTGTCGGCGCCTTAAGCTGGGGACGGTAAATTTTCAGAAAGATCCCCAAAGGCCCGCAGCCGTCAATCATGGCAGCCTGCATTATCTGGTCGTCCATATTAAGGAAGTAACCCCGGTATAAAAAGGTAGCAAAAGGAGTACAGATTGCGGAATAAAGCAGCACCATGCCAAACTTGGTATTGTAAATATGCAAAACATTGTAGGTACGAAGCAGGGGGATTAGATAAAGCTGGAAGGGGAAAATTGTACCCGAATAAATAATCAGGAAAATAAAAAAACTGCCTTTGGGCTTGAGTTTTGTTACGGCGAACGCGGCAGTGGACGAAAGGATTACGCAAAAAACCACGCCTGCTACCGAATAAATCAGCGAATTAAAAAAGTTTAACTGGAGCCGGTAATATGAAAACACTTCTTTAAGGTTATTAAAAAGGGCAAAACCTTTTGGAAGCTGGTAAAATTTTGTGTTAAGGTATTCCGCCGGGGTTTTAAACGCCACCAGTAAAGTTGAGGCAATGGGAAGAAGCCAGACGGCGCAGAGGAATATAAGGGCAGTATAAATTAAAACCATAGCGGCAGGGTTTGGTTTTCCTGGGTTTGAATTGCGGCGGCTCTTTGCCGGATTTGCTATATTTGCCATTTATTTGTTGTCCGCATGATCTACCACCGAAGTGGCGCGCATATAAATTGCGGTAATGGGAAGAATCAACAAGGTCAGGAAAACGCCGATTGCGGCGCCAAAGCCCTGATGATTCCGCTGAAAGCTTTCGACAAACATGTTAACCGCCAGGGTTTCGGAAGATCGTACGGGCCCTCCCCTGGTCATAATATAAATAAGATCAAAGGCTTTAAATGAATTTACAATTGCCATGCCCACCACTACGGTGGTAATGGGTTTTAGCATGGGGAATGTAATATGTACAAAAGTCCTCCAGCGGCCGCAGCCGTCAATGCGGGAGGCTTCAATTTGTTCCTGGGGAATGGAAGTAAGCCCCATAAGGAACATAACCAGGTTTCCGCCAAGCTGCTGCCAGCTCCAGGCAATTAACAAAGAAATGTTATTCAGGGGGATTTTATAAAGCCAGTCAACCTTTGTTTTAAAACCCAGGAGGCGCAGTACTTCGTTAAGAACGCCGTATTCTTTGGAATACATATACCACCAAATTGCCCCGACAGACACAAAAGAAATCGCCAGGGGCATAAAGAAAATTGACTTGATAATTTTTTCGCCTTTTATGCCGTTTACAAAAACAGCAATCAAGAGACCCGCGCCCACGGAAAACACAATGGTAAATATCACCCATAATATTGAATTAAAAATTGAGCGGATAAAATTGGAATCCCGAAACATGTTGATATAATTCGTAAAACCGATAAATTTCATTACCGAAAGCCCGTCGCTTTCGTAAAGACTTAAAATTATGTTCCGTATCATGGGAATAATAAACATAAATGTAATAACCGCCACGGCAGGGAAGGCAAAAATATACCCCCAACGGTGCAACAGTTTATTCAAAACACACCCCCAAAATCAGAAAAATGGCAGCCATGAAGCCGTACTTGCGGCTCCATGGCTTTTGCGTTCTTTTTTACTTAAAGTAAGCGTCGCAGAGTTTTTGTATTTCCGCACAGATAGCCTGGGGCGCGGGTCTGTTTACAATAAACTCCTGGAACTTCTGATTAACCTGCAGCATAAGCTCGGTAGGCATGTTTTCCCAGAAACGGGTAGCAAGGGTAAAATTACCCGAGTTTACCGTGTCAAGAATTGATTTTTGGAAAGGCGTCAGGAAAGAAGCGTCTGATTTGGCGTTTACCGGAAAGCTCCCAACCTGTTTTGCAAGGAAAGTATTTCCATTGGCGCTCATGAAGTAATCCACCGCTTTCAGCGCTGTATCAAGGCGCGGAGAATTTTTTGCAACTAAAATCGGAGAAGGCTCAAGGATGGCGCGGTTCTTGCCGTCTTTGGTTTTGATAAAGAAGAAGCCAACTTTACTTTCCGGCACGCCAAGGTCTATCAGGTTTGTTTTATAGAACCATGTGCCGCCCATAATCATGGCAAGCTGATTGTCATTAAAGAGACGGGGTACATCAGAAAAATAATTTACCGACGGATCCGTAAAATATCCCTTGTCAAGCATGTCTTTCCAGATTGTAAAAAGCTGTACCGCCTCCGGGTCGGTCCATTTCTTTTTTCCCGTACAAAGGTCGTTGTAAAGGGCGACGTCGGCGGACATGGCAATTTCTTCAAAAGTTATAAAAGCCGGCCATTCATCAACAATGGTCTGATTTAACGGAGTCTTTCCCGCAGCTTTGATTTTTTGGCAGTTGGAAATAAATTCATCCCAGTTGGCGGGTTCTTTTAGGCCAAGCTGTGAATAGACTTCCTTGTTGTAATATACAAGCCAATATTCCAAACCCCAGGGAAGGGCATAAAGCTGGCCGTCGATGGTAAATGCGTCCCGGATACCCTGGGAATATTCGGCTTTGTATTTGTCCCAAATCGCGGTAGTAGGCGCCAAAAGACCGGACTTTTGCAGATCCAGAATCCATGCGCCGGCCCACCAGGAAAAAAGATCCGGCGCCGAATTGGTGGGAAGAGCCGAACGAATCGCGGCAGTATACACATCTGTTGAGGGATACCCCACTGCATCGAGGCCGACCCCTATGGCGGCTTTAAGCTCGTCTCCGGCCTTCATAAAATAAGGCTGGTAATCCGGCGCGCCTGTTTTGTCGTGGAAAATGGTTATCGCGCTTACCCCGCCGCCTCCCGTACCCCCGCCTGAGCTTTGTGAAGGCTGTGAACCCCCGCCCGCAAAAACAGGCGCTCCCAGGACTGCCGTCAGCAATACAAAAGCGATTGCTACCCAGATTTTCTTTTTCATAAGATACCTCCAATAAAATTTACGCCGCAGACGCGGCGTGATTCACAAAGTTACTTCTTCCTCAAAGCGCCGTTCCAGAACCAGGGGCGCGGCGCCAATGATTTGGGCATTGTTGTTTGAATACTTTGCCGCAAGCACATCCACCCGGCGTACCTCCGGCGCGAACATCAGACGGTTCACTGTTTCTTCAAGGGCGGGGATAATAAGATCTTCACCCTGAAGAATGGGCCCGGAAATATAAATGCACTGAATGTCCAGCAGAGCCACGGCATTGATAAAGGCGGTCCCCAAATACCAAACCAGTCTTTCGATAACCTTCCGGGCAAAACTTTCTCCGTGCCGAGCTTCGGTAACAATCCGGTTCCAGGTGATATTAGGGTCGGTCCCGTTTTCCTGCGCCCATTTGGTTATGGCCGTAATGGAAGCGTAATCCTGGAGGCAGCCGGACAGGCAGCGTTTTTCGTCCATAGCGTCCCGCTCCAGCACGACTCCCCCCATGTGGCCCGCCAGCCCGTTGGACCCCTGATATACCGTCCGGTTGCTTACCGAACAGCCCCCAATCCAGTTATCCACAGATATATATAGAAAATTGTCATAGCCTTTTTTATTGCCATAAAAAAGTTCGCTCATGGCTCCCACATGGGCGCCCAGTTCAAGGTAAACCGGAATGCCAAAGGATTTGTAAAGAATTTCTACAATATGGATATTTTTAAAGCCGTGAAAATCCGGCGGCTCCTGTATTACCCCTGTTTTCGGG
>JAIRLQ010000317.1 GCA_031259345.1 Treponema sp. | reverse complement strand
GGCATTTCAATATCCAGGAGGATAAGATCGGGCTTCTCCTGTTTGCAGATCTGTAACGCCAGAGCCCCGGACTTGGCCAGGGAAATCTCGTAACTTTCCCCCAGCTGGGCGCCGATCTGCTTCAGACTTGCCAGGTTATCGTCAACAACCAATATTTTCTTCATTCCGAAGTTTCCTTCCCTGGATCGTAATTAAGGTTTCCTGGGACAGATTAAGATCGGCGATCCTGTCCCTGGCGGCCTCAAATATTTCCACAATCCGGGGATCAAACGAGGTCCCCTTCCCGTCAAGAATGATCCTGAAGGCTGTTTCAAAGTCCAGGGCTTCACGATACGCCCGGCTGATAAGACAGGCGCTAAAAACGCTGGAGACCGCCACGATCCGCGCGCAGAGGGGAATGTCATCCCCTTTAAGCCCCTGGGGATACCCCTTACCGTCGTAGCGTTCATGGTGCCCTTCGGCAATCAGTTTGGCAAATTTCAGATAATACTGTTCCGGGGTTCGTTCATACACGGTCTCCAGAAAACGGGCCCCAATAAGGGTATGTTTTTTTATCTTCTCAAATTCCTCCCCCGTGAGGGGCCCCGGCTTCAGGAGGATAATATCACTGATGCCCACTTTTCCCACATCATGAAGGGGGGCGGCCCGGACGGTTTTTTCTAGTTCCGCTTCCGTCAGTTCCCCCCTGAAAACACCCGCGGCCAATAACTCCCGGCCCAGGACTTCCGTGTATTTGCCGGTTCTCAGCGCATGGATTCCCGCATTATAGTCCTTACATTCCACCAGTTCCGCAAAGGAAGTAACGATGGTATTTTCCAGCTCCGCCACCGTATTTTTCAGGGAATTTTGATACGCGGCAAACTGGAGGTGGAGTTCAAGCCGGTGGAGCAGGATGTCCTTGTTGGCCGGCTTGGTGATAAAATCCATAGCCCCCGACTGGAGAGCCCGGATCTCGATGGCGGTGTCGTGGTTGCCGGTAAGAAAAATAACCGGAATCGGATTAAGGGAGGGTTCCGCCTTGAGCTGTTTAATGGTCTCAAACCCGTCCATTTCCGGCATTTCAATGTCCAGGAGGATAAGGTCCGGCCGTTCCCGCCTGCATATTTGCAGGGCCAGCGCGCCGGATTTGGCAAGAGACACTTCATAGCCGGACGTTAATTGGGCCTCAATTTGCTTGAGGCTCGCAATATTATCATCAACCACCAATATCTGTTTTGCCATGTACCCGACCCTTGCTCGGAAAAACAACATTTTTACCGCATTTCCCGGAAACCCAACCGGTCTTTTATGAAGCTCCTCTATTATAGACAAGATTTTCCGAAGTGTCAAAAGGGAAAGCCGCAAGTTCAGGAATTCCGGTTTTTACCACAAGCCAACCTTCGGATGGCGCCTCACGGACAAGCTCGGACTTTTTAAGCAAAATTCCACTTTTGCCCGTGATGGCCGGTGTCCGTCCGTGGTTATTTTTTGAATTCGGAATTACCGGCAAATTCCCCTAAAGCCCGTTTTTTATAAACCGATATTCTAAATGAAACCGGATTGATTCACATGCCCGTCGGGCCTCTGGGGATTGGTCCGGGGATGGACCGAAAGGTTCTCCCTCACCCTTCCGGGAAACAGGCGGGTTGAGGGTTCGTGGCACAGGGGCATTCGCAAGGGTGCCCACAAGCTTATGTGGAGTTTTGCGGTGCAAAGCTCCAGGACAAAAAAATGCAAAGTGTTTTTTTGTCAGGCATGGAAGCCGCGGCGCCGCAGCCGTCAGGGGACGGCGGTGCGCCGAAAAAAGCCAAAGGAGTGAATTATGATTATTAATCACAACCTAAGCGCGATGTTTGCTGACAGATCCCTCAAAGTTACCCAGGTTTATCTGGATAAAAACATGGAAAAACTGTCCAGCGGCATGCGTATCAACCGCGCGGGGGATGATGCTTCGGGACTGGCCGTTTCTGAAAAAATGCGCAGCCAAATTCGCGGTTTGAATCAGGCGTCTACCAACGCCCAGAATGGTATTTCATTCATTCAAACCACGGAAGGGTATCTCCAGGAATCCCAGGACATCATTCAGCGTCTCCGCGAACTGGCAGTGCAGGCCTCGAACGGTATCTACTCCGACGAGGACCGGATGTATATCCAGATTGAAGTTTCAGCTTTGATTGACGAAGTAGACCGGATTGCGTCCCACGCCCAGTTTAACGGGATGAACCTGCTGACCGGCCGTTTTGGCCGGCTCATCGGTGAAAATGTGGTTACCGCCTCCATGTGGTTCCATATCGGAGCGAACATGGATCAGCGGGAGCAGGTGTTTATCGGCACCATGACTGCCAAGGGCCTGGGGGTCCGCAACGTCGGTGACGATTCGATTCTTACGCTGTCCACCCCGGACAACGCCAACCGTGCCATTGGAACCCTCGATACGGCGATTAAAAAGATCAACAAACAACGGGCTGATCTTGGCGCCTACCAAAACCGCCTGGAGCACGCGGTCCGCGGCCTCGATGTGGGAGCGGAAAATTTGCAGGCCTCTGAATCCCGCATCCGGGATGCCAACATGGCGAATGAGACGGTCGGTTATACCAAAAACCAGATCCTCTCTCAAGCCGGCACCGCGATGCTGGCTCAGGCCAATCAGCGGGGTCAGACGGTGCTTCAGCTTCTGCAGTAAGAATACCCGTCCGGGGCCGCATCGACAGCGTATTGCGGCATAAGGCCCCGGCCGGTTTTTATTGCAGGGATGTCGTCTCGGGAAGGCGCCGTTCCGGTCTAACCGGAACGGCTTCTTTTTTTATACGAAAGCCAACCGGCGGATGTTGCGGAGGCTCCCAATATATAATAGAATGACGATGGAAAAGAGGAGACGGACAAATCCCTTGCCTGAATCCTCCGGTCCACGCTCTGTTCCGTGGCGCATGACCTTAAAATTATGGGGAGTGAGAAATGACAGAAAAAGTAATTTCGGGAATGGCTGGTGTTTTTATACGGAAGACTGGTTTTATTCCCCGCTTCTTTGCGCACTCTGCGGTGGGATTGCCGGTTGCGATGCTGGCGGCGGTCCTTTTTTCCGCTTGCCTGGGGACGAATATGTCAAGTTACCGGATGGAATTAACGCCCGATGCTCCGGCAAGGTCCCGGCTGTTAAAGCTCAGAAATGGAACCCTCGACATTTTGGGGGGAGCCAGCCTTGGTACAGACCTGTATCAGCAGGCGGAAAATTTAATACAGGCCGGTTTTAGCGATTCCGAAGGTGAAGACTACGGGTATTATTGCATATATTTTCACAACACGCAGTCCATGGAGATGAAATGGTTATTTATTAACGCTTTTACTGTTTTTATACCCAGTTTTTTTGGAGCGCCCTATACGGAGGACGCCTATGGGTTGACGGCATTTTTGTTTGTTTTTGCCTCCAATGGCGATCTTATTAAGGCGGAAATGAAACAGGATGTATTTACGAACACCCAGGGACTATATTATGGACATCACCCGGAAAGAATCGCGGACATAAGATATTCGGAAATGTTCTCCGGCATGGTACAGGAGATGGAAAACCACAGTGAAGAGATCAATCGGGAACTCCTGATCCGGGGGCCGGTAACCGATGACAAGGCGGCGGCGGCAAGAGCCAAAATAGCCCGTCTGATGATAACGCTGAAAAACACACTGCCCCGGGAATTGAAGGGGCTTATTGATGTTGAAGATATATTTGGTCCTGTTTTGATAAATACCGAACGAGGAGGGATAAAATGAGCAAAAGGCGTTTTTTCCTGACGGTCGCGGGCGTACTGCTGGTTTTCAACGCCCTTACCGGCTGTGTAAGTACGAATATTAACTATACCAAGGTAAGGCTGGATAAACAAGAATACCCGGAACCGGGCATTCTGAACCTGCAAAACAGAACAAAGAATGCGGAATATTTCAGGCAGGTAGAAAATGGGCTGGGAAAAATTCTGTCGACTTCAACCGGAGAGGAATATGGCTATTATTTGCTTGATTTGCAATATGATGTAATGGCGCATCCAAGCACTTTTCCCCTGAACCTCATAAACGGTTGGACCATATTTGTTCTTTCCTTTACCGGCATACCTACCGACAGCCGTAAATTTACCCTGGCGGCGTCGCTTCGCATCTTTAATTCAAACGGGGATTTGGTGCGATCTTTTAAAGAGACGGAAACCTTTGTACAGGTTGCGGGCCTTTACTATGGACACGATCCCAGCAGGAAGGCGGACAGGCTCTGGTCTCACCTTATCGAAGAACTGATGAAAACCGCGGCATCGCAACGGGAAGAAATAAACCGGGAACTACGGGTGGCAGGCCCCATACTTGACGGAAATATCCTTGCCGCCAGAAGAAATTTAGACTGGTTCTGATGGAGGGCGGATCATGAAAAACAAATTGTTTGCACTAACGGCGCTGGCGATAGGTTTCTTCACCGGCTGCGCCAGTACGGATGTCAGGTGGGATTCAATAAAACTAAGCCGCCCGGATACGGATTCGAGTATTTACCGGCTGCAGTATTATTATAAGGCGGGAAACAATATACAGAGGGAAATCGCCGGACTCATGGACGACTGGTTTTCGGACGCGGCGGATGAGGAATACGGTTATTACGTTATACATTTCAGTTACAACTACTATATGAATGTGATGGGCGCCTTGGCGTACACCTGGGATACGGTTGGTTTGTTTTTTCCGGCCCTCCTGGGAGTACCGACCGACAGCCGCGATTATACCCTCACGGCGTCTCTGTATATTTTCGATTCCAACGGGGAATGTGCGCGTATATTGCAAATAAACGATCGCTTCACTCAACATACCGGTTTATATTATGGGTATAATCCTTCCAAAAAAGCGGGTACAAGGTACTCCCGGCTAACCGGAGAATTACTGGAAATAGCCAATCTGCAAAGCCGGGGGATAAATCAGGAATTGCGGGCGGCAGGGCCGGTAACCCCGGAAAAAGATTCCGGGGCCAGGGCGAGAATACAAGAATACTTTCGGCAATGAGCCTCCGCGGGGCAAGCTCGAACCAAAGGTTCGGCGCGGTATTAAACCAGCCTTTCGAATGAACCTCCCCGCCCTGAAGGCTAAACCTGACCCACGAAAATTTGGATGGTTAAAATTTCGCCGCTTCTTCAAAAAACCGGTGAAAATATGAAGAATATTAACCACGGAGAGCACGGAAAATGGAGAAAAATTCCGGCGTTTTTCCTCTCTTCCCTCTGTGTCCACGAACCAAAGGTTTGTTGTGGTTTTTTTTCGTAAACCAGATACCGCTCCTGAATTGTGGGTCAAGTTCAGCCGCTTGCCTCCCCCGCGTAGCGGGTTCCTGGGTTGTTGATTGGAAGGCGGGGGTCCATACCCCGAGGCTTGCCTCGGCTAAAGGTACTACAACTGAAAAAGTTGTAAACTGATCTTCGAATCGGGGTATGGAGTCCCGCCAGTACAATGAATTTCCTATCCAACGAAGATACCTCGGGGCTTGCCCCGAGGTATTTCATTTCCCGCAAGACCGGGAAGTTTACCAAAAAAGAGATACTGGAAAATTTTCCTGATATAAGCAAAATCACCGTTGAGCGGACGCTGGCCGAATTGGTTAAAGAAGCTTATCTGGTAATGATTGGCGCGGGGCCAAGGGCGGGGTATGTAAGGGAGGAGTTAGGAGGGG
>JAIRLQ010000372.1 GCA_031259345.1 Treponema sp. | reverse complement strand
CGTAGCCGCCGCCTATTCCATAGCTGGCGCACGAAACAGACAGGACCGCCAGGGCGATACCGGCGCTTAAAGCGAAAAACGCTTTTCCCGCCGCCGTAAACAAAAATTGTTTTTTCATTTTTCTCTCTTCCTTCCTTCTTTAACTAAAGTAAATTATAATCCGCCAGGCGGATTAGTTTTGCGTCTAATTTGCGTCTAATACCCATACGGACATTTTTTACGGTGAAATAACCCCTAAATCAAAATACACTCTTCCACCAAGGGTAAATTCAAAGCGGTCTTCAGGGAAGCCTAATTCCATAAACACCGCTTCCTGAAGGCCATATAGATTAAAAAAACCCTCAAGACCAAATTTCGGCAGCGGGTAATACATCGTGTCAAATGAAACATATAGGATGGAACGCATTATGCCGCCCCCTGCCGTTATATATTTCAATTTAGCAAACCATCCGTCCCTGTAAGCGTCGGCATTGTTGGCGGCATTCGGAAAAACCCGGTAACCGGCGTCAATACCAAATCCAATTGGGATAGGGAACATAATGTTTAACCGCGCCCCGTAATTTTTGGCTTCGGCTTCAAATTTATACTTCTGGCTGTTGAGGTAAACATCAATAGAATCAATGCGTATAAAACCAACTTCCACCGCCTGTGAAACAAGAGAGACCGAATAGTTGGAAACTTTGCCTTCGTTCAAACCAAGATAGCCTCCCACTGTTTTGAAAACAGCGCCAAACAGCGGATAGCCGGAAGTATTTATTATTGGAACAAGATACAGCGCGGGGGAAAAATTGGAATCATCATTTGAAGCGTAGGTATTCGCCATTCGCATTTTGAATCCGGCCAATCCGGCGAATGTTCCGAATTCTCCGGTATAAACCAGGCCTGATCCCATTCCCCAAAGCATACCATTGGGATTGGTTTCCTCCGGATCATCGTCCTGATACTTGTTGCTCCCAAGATCCGTGCCAAAATAGGAAGCATAAACCGGAACGCTGAAAGAATCATTTATTCGTATTTTTACGGGGAAATAAAAATTAAAATTCATAACGCTGTCGTTCCAGTCTATTTTTCCTTCTTCATCTTTTTGAAAGGCAATATCCGCGAAGGTTGAACTGTATATATCAAACTTCCGCCCGGTGTCCCCATGTTTATTAATGAGAGACAGCCAGGTACTCGTTTCTTCCTGGATATAGGAATCCATATCGAGATTGAGCGTGGGAAGTTTTAAATCAAAACCGCCTGTGTCTTGCGGGAATACCGCTGTAAGGTTAAAGAAAAACATCCGGCACGCGAGCGGGATCGCCGCCGCCAGCCAAAACTTCTTTTTCATTTTTACCCTCCCAAGGTAAACTGCCCATCCGTTTGGCGGTTGGGCTTATAAATTTACGTTTACCGCCTGCCGGCCCGTAAAGCGTGGAAACCCGGGCGGTATGTCCCGGGTTTCCACGCAGGCCCCCCGCCGCAAAGGTGTTTACGCTTTTACCGGCGGGGATTTTCCTTTGCGTTTTATTTGATCTGGACTATAAGGTTGCCCTTTTGATCAAAGGAAAAGAAGGGATCGACTTTCCTGTAAGCCTGTTGAATACCCACATCAATCAATTTGAGCACATCGCCGCTCAATGTGTAGGGAAGCGACTTTTCGGGATAGAACGCTTTCATCATCATGCCGATTTTTGCCCAGCTTAACTTGTTGCTCAGTATGCCGGTGTTGTTGTGGGTTGGCGTCAGCACAATGTTGCTTCCCTCAATAATAAACGTGCCTTTTTCCTGCGGCAGGACCCCCGTGCCTTTGTAGTACGCGCCGCCGGCAAAGACGAAGAATGGCCCGACATTTTCCATTGTCGCGTCTACCACCGCCTGTGCTTCCGCGTCGCCCGCTGTGGAAGTAAACCGCCAGTACCCTTCCACTACGGTCGGTTCAACGGGAATGGTCGCGCAACCCGCCAACACAAACCCCATAACCAGCGCCACGCTGATTAGCCACGAACAATTTCTGTTCTTCTTCATTTTTCTCCTCCTGTGGGTAAATGGCTCAAGCCTGCGCTTGAGTTCTTTCCCGTTTGCGTTTCCGGCTTCCCCGAAGCCGCGCCCGCCGGCATTTATATACACGCCCATACCTGCGCTGTATACACAGTGCGCTGCGGTGCCACCGCATTGATGCCAATACCTGATCCGCCACATTCAAACTGGAATTTTCTGATGCGAAAAGGAAACCGTGCAGTATGTCTTTGTAAACAATATATGCGGCTTTCACGGTATTTAAAGCGCCAAAAGGTTCCGTCATTACATAAAACTCCTTTCCGTTTATCGTTGTTCTTTTTGCCGGCGCGCCGCTCATCATCCGCGCAATCTGCGGACACGATTCCCCTCCCTGCGGTTTCCCTTATTCAAAGTCCCTCCCAAGGGTTATAAAAGACCTTTTCCCCGAAGTGCTTCTCAATATCAGCGCGAAGCTCCGGCTCCAGTTTGCAGTCGTAGAAAGCGCCATAGGCAATACCGGTAACGCCCGCCGGTATCGTTACGGAAGTCAGGCTGGAGCAGCCGGAAAAAGCCTGCTGGCCAATGCTGGTAATACTGGCCGGTATCGTTACGGAAGTCAGGCTGGAGCAGTCGAAAAAAGTCCCGTCGCCAATGCTGGCAACGCTGCCCGGTATCGTGACGGCGGCAAGGCCGGAGCAGAAGGAAAAAGCCCACTCGCCAATGCTGGTAACACCCGCCGGTATCGTAACGGCAGTGAGGTTCTTGCATCTGTAAAAAGCCCCCTCGCTAATGGTGATAACGCCCGCCGGTATCGTTACGGAAGTGAGGCCTGAGCAGTCGGCAAAAGCCGACTCGCCAATACTGGTAACGCCGTCCGGTATCGTAACGGAGGCAAGATTCTTGCAACCGGAAAAAGCTCGCTTACTGATGATGGTTACGCCGTCCGGTATTGTGTATGCGGTTC
>JAIRLQ010000240.1 GCA_031259345.1 Treponema sp. | reverse complement strand
AAAACGTATCGGTCATATTGTAGACCATCTGGGCTATCATAGCCAGCATCATAGGCAAAGCCAAGCGGATGATCGCGAGAGCCGGGCGTTCCCGTTCCATAAGCGATATACTGTCGCTGCTCATAATAAATCCTTAAATATAAATCTATTAAATATTAATATATTTATATTTAGGGAAAATCAAGTCCATTGGTACAAAATTTTGCAAAATTGCGATTTTTATAGGCAAATGCGACTTGCGGCTACTACCGTAAGCCAATTTAGGGTGAATTTGCTTTTTGTATTGTTTTATTATACAGTAGGGTTTATCGACTGTATTAAGCGAAGATCAGAATTTACAGGATTGCCATATCGTAGTTAATTACGATCTTCCCTGGGCCATTATCCGCCCGGTCGCGTCGTCAATAAAGCCGTAATACGTGAAATTCGCGCCCTCGTACAAACCGTTTTTTTCAGCGCTATGATACTGCTTCGCAGTTCCTCGCCGGTATAATTGGGGATGTCCAGGAAGCAACCAACTTCCTGGACATCCCCTGTCTGTCTTGAAATCAACTACATATACCATACCTTCATATTCAAAAAGCGGAGGAAACAACGATCCGTTGAAGCCGAAACGGTATTTGATCAAGTCCAATGGGTCTATTCACCGCTTCGCAGTTCTCTAAGCTCCTGAATGCTCCGCAGTTTGAAGGTTGCTTTTTCCTGAATCTGCCTGACCCGTTCCCGGGTAATGCCAAGGAGTTTGCCGGTTTCTTCCAGGGTCAGCGGGCCTTCACCCGCAAGCCCAAAGCGGAGTTGGATAATTTTCATCTCCCGTTCCGAGAGCCGGGTAAGAATTTCGCCCATAGTATCCTGGAGGGTTACGGAAAAAGCCGCCTCAAAAGGCTCGATGCCCAAATCATCCTTTATAAGGTCCGCAAGCCGGGTAAGATTACCGTCATCCACAATGGTGTCCAGGCTCGTGGTTTCCTGGGAAAGTTTGACAATCTCTTTTACCTTGTCCGCCGAAACCCCAAGGTATTCGGAAAGCTCTTCCTCTGAAGGATCGCGCCCCAGATCCTGGGTAAGCTGCTTTGCGACAAAGTAGCATTTCTTGATTGTATTGAGCATGTGGATGGGGATACGGATAACCCGCCCCTTGTCGGCTATGCTTTTTATAATCGCCTGCCGTATCCACCATGTGCCGTAAGTTGAAAAACGGCAGCCCCTGGTATAGTCAAAACGTTCTACCGCTTCAATCAGCCCTATGTTCCCCTCGTCAATAAGATCCAAAAGGGAAAGCCCCCGGTGCTGATAATTTTTTGCGATAGATACCACAAGGCGCAGATTTGAATTGATCATTCGGTTTTTGTTGTAAAGAAGCGCCGCGTCAAGGGCCTGCCACCTGGTCTGGTATTTATGATCTTTTTCTTTCTTTTCGTAGGTTTTCTCCAGCTCAGTAATCTGCTTGTGGAGATTATTTATCTGCTCACCAATAACCTGCTCCTCTCCTACCGAAAGGAGAGGAAATTTTGAGATTTGTTTAAAATACAACGCCAGGGGATCCGTCTCCCGCTGGGGTTTTGGTTGTTTTTTGCGTGCCCGGGGTATTACCTTCCGAACCCTTTTTTTTGCAGGCTCCCGTCCGGAAACTGCCTCGTTTGTTGTTTTCGTAACTTTCATTTTGAAATAATCCCTTTTTAATAATGTGATCCCCGGTCATGCCCGGGGGGCTTGCGCGGGATCTATCGGCTTATTATTCCGGTAGACCAGGAAAAACAATTGGGGCTTTTCGGAAACCGCATCAACCCCCAGTTTTCCTACCTCCATTCCCGGCTTGACGCTGTCCCCTTCTTTTACCGAAAGGCTTTCACAGCCGCCGTAAACATATAAATACCCTCCTTCAACCTGAATTATGGCAACCCGCCCAAAGCCCCTATAGGGGCCGGCGGAAATAACCGTACCCCGGGTCAGGCTTTTAACAAGCTCCGCCCGGCGGCCGGTAATAACCACCCCACTCAGTTTCCCGGTCATGTAACTTAAATCCCTGGCCTCTACCGGCCAGCGGAGCGAAGCGTCTACCACACGGGTTTCGGTAGGACGCGGCGGAGAACTTTTTGCCGGAGCGGAAAGCTCCTGCCCGGCAGGGGGGGCCGCTTTTGCGGGCGGCGCTGCGGCTACCGCTCCAGAGGCGCCTTTCGGGCTGTCCGTTCCGCCCTGGCCGGGAATACGAAGCATATCCCCCTGCTTAAGGACATAGCCTGAATCAAGGCTGTTAGCCGCCATCAGGTCCCCCAGGGGGACGTCGTATTTCCGGGCAATGCCGTACAGGGTATCGCCCCTCTCCGCATGGTGAAAAACTTCTTCCCCGCCGGAAATTCCACCAAGGCCGGAGGCTGCCGCCCCAGGCGCCGAAATTGCCGCCGTTTTGGCCGCACCGGGTATCGAAAGCCGCTGCCCGACCTTAAGCCTTGTAGGATCGGAAATACCATTATACTTCATCAAATCGTTCTTATCAATATTGAAAGAACGGGCGATGGAATAAATGGTCTCCCCTTTGACAACCACATGGATACTGTCCTCCCCGCGCAGGGAAACGGCAGAAAACACAAACAATACGATGACGCCTGCAATACCGATTCGAGGGTTCATATCCCTTTAATATCGGTAAATTTGGTCCCTTTCATTATTGCTACCTCTAGTATAGCCCCTTGTACGCTGAAAAACAATCAAATCTTTGTCAAGTTTCACCGGTTTTGATAAATTACTTTGGGTGTTATAATTGCGAAGAAAAAGCAACTATATGAGGTGTATATGTCCGTAGAAATTGAAATAAAAGCCTGGGTACAGAACTTTGACGGGCTAAAAAAGAAGCTCGATGCCCTGGGGGAATACCGCGGCAGTTTTAAAAAATCCGACGCCTACTGGTACCCCAAAGCTCCTGTCCCGGCGACTTGTAGCCTTCCCCCTACGGGTCTTAGGGTGCGAAAAGAGAAGGATACCGCGCCAACAGGGGCTGCTTCCCGGGCTGTCCATGTTACGTACAAAGTAAAGGAAATGCGGGACAGCATGGAAATCAATAATGAAAAGGAATTTGTGGTTTCCGCGGCAGGTGTTTTTGAGGATCTTCTTGCCTGCCTCGGTCTTGAAAAAAGGGACTGCAAGAAGAAAAAAGGCCTTTCGTATCAAATTGATGGTATCACAGCCGAATTGCTGGAGCTTCCCGGCCTGGGATCTTTTATCGAGCTTGAAATTCTAAGCGCTGATGACAAAAATGAGACCGTCGCCGCCGCCCGTTCCCGGCTCTATAAACTCCTTGCCGAACTGGGCATTCCCGAAACCGCCATTGAATCCCGGTATTATACAGAAATGCTGCGTTCTATCCATAAGTAACCGGGGATGCGGCCTGAGTTCATTTAACGGAGCCGGGTTTTAAAAGACCGGCGTTGCGGGCGCCGCAGCAGGCGCCTGAGGCAACGGCGTCCCCAAGAGCCGCTCCGGATTCCAGAGCGGCGGCAATGCCGGCTGTAAAGGCATCCCCGGAACCCACGGTATTTACAGGCTCAACTTTATCCACCTTGTATTCTTCAAGCTCCCCGCCGCCTGAGTACCAGACAGAAAGAGCCCCCCGGGTAAGGATAATACGGCAGCCGTACTTGCGGTACAGTTCCCGGCAAAGCTCTCCGGCTTTTTCTCCGGCGGCCTTTTCGTCCAGGGGTTTTTCATCCTTAAAAGGAAACTCAGGCGCAAAAGTTGACATAAATTCAAAAAGATTGGGCTTTATAAGATCGGGCTTATATTCAAGGCTGTTAAGAATATCCGGCCCCCTAAGGTCAAGATAAACACGCAGGCCCTCATTTTTGGCAATACGCACCATGCCGGGAACAAGGCTGCCGGAAAAGCCCGCCGCTTTGGAACCCGAAACAATCAGGGCATCCCTTCCCGGGAGAAGCCGCCCCAAGGTTTCCAAAAGCCGATCTTCCGTTCCCTTTTGAACGGCCTCCCCTTCTTCCACCAGTTCCGTTACATGACCACCTGCCGGATCAAGAAGAGTGTAACAGAAGCGTATGGGGCTTCCGCTTTCGACCCACTCAAGGGGGATATTGTCAGCGGCAGCGAGATCCAGATAAAGGGGCCGCATTTTGCCGCCCAACTGGGTAAGGTGGACGCAATCTTTGCCAAGCTGGATAAGCACCCGGCAAACATTCAAGCCTTTACCGGCTATATCCAGACGGGATGATTCAGCCCGTATAACCGTATCAGGCGCAAATCCCGGAAGAACCAGGGTTTTTTGAAATGTGGGGTTCATCGACACCGAAATAAAACGCGGGTTTCTCATGATTTAACCTTTTGGTTGAGTCTTGTGAAAATGCAAAAACACTATCATAATTTAAACAGCAGCGGATAAATTTTACAAGGGCAGAAAGTAATGGAAGAAACAGCGTATAAACGGCCCAGTTGGGATGAATACTTTATGGAAGTGTGCGATGCCATTTCCAAGCGGGCAACCTGCGACAGGGGACGTTCAGGCTGTGTGATAGCCAAAGACAACCAGATACTGGTTACAGGTTATGTCGGGGCGCCTCAAGGCCTCCCCCATTGTGACGAAGTCGGCCATCAGCTAAAGCAAATGGTCCACGAAGACGGCAGCGTTAGCACCCACTGTGTCCGTACAGTCCACGCGGAACAGAATGCCATTTGCCAGGCCGCACGGCGGGGTATTGCCATTGCAGGGGGAACCCTGTACTGCCGCATGACTCCCTGCCGCACCTGTGCCATGCTTATCATCAACTGCGGCATAATCCGGGTGGTCTGCCAGCGGCGTTACCATGACGGCGCCGATTCGGAAGCTATGCTCGAAGCGGCAGGAATCAAACTGGAATATGTTTATAATGAAGTCCAGCAGTATGAAAAACAATAAGCGGTACATCACTAACGGTGTGCAAAATGCCTTTTTTAAGGGAGTCTGCCCATAATGTATCTGCATTATGGACAGACTCTAAATAAGGGCCGGTGTCAGATCGAGGTGTCTTTTAAAGCTATAAAACAGAATCTAAAGGTAAAACGGTTTTATGGCGATTCAAAGAACGTGTGTTTAGTTACCCACTGCTGCATCCTTACAGGCAGAAAGAATGTGGCGTAAATGCCCAAAGTAATTATCGAAAGCAGAAACCAGATAATATACTTGCCAAACAACTGGCCGCCGGTTCCGTCAAATTTAAGGCGTTTCCCCTCGATAATGGTATGGGATGTCAGCCATCTCTGCCTGTAGGCAACCGCCCATGGCACGGCGATTCCCAGTGTGATGAAACCAAGCAGCCACGCGGCCAGATTGGTTCCAAAGTTGCCCAGCACACTTCCGTCGAATACAGATGTCCCTCTAATGTCATTACTCATTCTCTACTCCAATAAGACAATTATAATCTTACTTAATTATCCATTTGTTAACATAAAATGTCAACAGTATTTTTACAATATTTTACCAAATAGGTCGATACAAATATAAAGACCCTTCACAGGGATTATTCCTCAATGTAAATATTGCCGAACAATTAATTCCAACTGCATTTAAACGGGCGTTTGATTAATTATTTAACTTTTCATATAGCTATAAGGCTTTATAAGCAATAAAGCCAATTATATATAAAACAGTAAAAAGAATTGTAACTACAATTGCGGCATTTCTTGCTGGTAGTATATTTAGTATATCCGGCAAATCTTTGTCAGGTATCATAATCAATGAAAAGATTGAAACCAATCCAACAATTATTGATATAATAATAAAGGCACTCTCATCTTTTACATCATAAACCGATGAAATATCAAAGAACAGCAAACAGAGAACAGTTCCAATTGTTGAATACAAAAGCGATATAATACCTGCTAAAACCCCACAAATAATTTTAAATAAAGTAAGTAAAATACAAACTGTACTAATTATACAAGATATTCCCGTAACAATTATCAATAACTGAAATCCGACATCAGGCTGGCGCAATCTAGAAAAACATGCATATGCTTCTAAAATAAAGAATATACCGCTGAAAACTACTAATAGCTTTTTAGTACTCATTTCAAAGCCCATTTTCCTTAAAATTATCGGCGGCTTCCTAAGCCTGTCTATTGAGACACGGGGCGAAGCCCCGCTTCAATAAGCGAGCGCACCTTGTCCGAAAGAATTTGCTTGCGGTTTTCCGGAGCCATGCTGCCGGTATCAATAGGCTTCCCAAATGCTATTTGTACATCTGCCGATAAAACCCTGTGGTGTTTTTCAAACACATCATAGCTGCCGGAAATAGAAACCGGAATTATCGGAACCCCTGATTGTGTTGCCAGCTTAAAAGAACCTGAATGGAAAGGCAAAAGCTCTTCGCCCTGCGAACGGTGGCCTTCGGGGAAGACAAGCATGCCCCCGCCTGCTTTAAGGCGGCGTATGCCGGAATTAATAGTCTTTAGCGCTTTCCTCGGATTTTTACGGTCAATAAAAAGCCCGCCCAAAATATAGATCCACATATTAAAAAGGGGAATATAGCTGAGCTCTTTTTTTGCGATAAAACCAAAAGGCCGCCCGATATATGCCAAAGCCAGGATAATATCAAAAATGCTGCTGTGGTTGCTTATAAAGCAGACGCCGCCTGTGTGGGGGATATTCTCTTTACCCAGAATACTGATGTTGCAATTTGTAAGCTTAATTAAACTGAGCGCCCAAACCTGGGCTATTTTGTATATAAAAAAAGACATTGCCTTTTTTAACCCAAAAAGACTTACGAAAAAGGCCAGAACGCCAAGAGGTATAAAGATAACAACAGTTAAGCCGGTAATAAAAAATACAAAACAAGTTTTAATCATATTGCCACTCCAAGCTCCGTAAGTAATTCTCTTGCCTTTTCCGGGCTTTCCCAAACAAAAGCCTCTATTTTTAATTCTCTGGCCTTATTAACATTTTGAGCTATATCGTCAAAAAACACAACCTCACCGGGAAGACAGTTTAATTTTTCCAGCAGCTTCCGGTAAATGGCTTCTTCGGGTTTTATTAAGCCCTCTTCGCAGGAAAAAACCCCCGCCTGGGGCAGGCTGAAAACAGGCAGTTCTTTTCGCGCCCAATCAAGAAATTCAAATGGCATATTTGAAAGGATGCCCAAAAGAATGCCCGCTTTTTTAATATCTTCCATTAACTTTACCGTAGCGCTGTTAATGTTTTTCCAGCCTGCCATATCTATTTCCGCCATGGCATTACCGGTTTCAATGCTGATATCCTTCCCAAGTTCCCGGACAATTCTTTGATAATAAAACGGGCCTTTTTCAGTACCCCTGTCATAATTGTCCCTGTATTTCCAGATCATTCTTTCAAGGGCCTTTTTTTCAACCCCTGCCAAAGCGGCAAGGGAGTCCATAACCCCGTGTTCCGGCGGAAAGCAAATCACCTTACCGTAATCAAACACCACCGCTTTAATCTTCATTACTTAACCCCTCTTGTCGGTTAACGCCGCCAGTTTTTCCCGTATAAATTCGCTTTTTTCCTTTAAGCCGATATTTCCGGTATTAAATATTATCACATTGGCCTGCTTTGGGTCGAGCTTGACCTTGCCGCCCGACTCTTTCATTAAACGGATAAGGCGGTCCACGCTTACCCTGGATACTTTGTCGAATTCCGCCCGTACCAAGCCCGCCCTTTCCTTTAATGATGATATAGAA
>JAIRLQ010000219.1 GCA_031259345.1 Treponema sp. | reverse complement strand
CCGTATTATGCCGGTGATGAAACGCCGTGGGGGTTACATTCCCACCTGCGATCACGGGGTGCCCGAGGAGGTGAGTTTTGAAAACTACCTCCATTACCGCAAGCGGATGCTTGAGTTTGCCTTGTAAACGGCGTTTAAGTTCAATACCAGCAGAGGATAGTATGTTGTACAAACCAGATTGGGAAACAGTTCAGAAACGGTATATTGAATATTGGGCCTGTGAAAATCACGACTCTCCGATTTTGCATATTACGGCGCCTCGGGATAAAGAAATTTCTATGCCTCAAAAGCAGTTTCAAACTATCGCCGATCGCTGGTTTGATGTGGAATATATGCTGGAACGGGCCGATATTGGGTTTCAAAATACGTATTTTGGCGGCGACGCTTTTCCCTGCCTTAACCCGAACCTGGGGCCGGATTTGTTCGCTGCGCTTTACGGTGTGCCCCTTGAATTCGGAAACGATACCAGTTGGTCCCTGCACAATTTATCAGATTGGACTGAATATAAACCGTTCAAAATTGACCGGGGGAATTTTTATTACAAAAAAATTCTGGAGATGACCGAAGCTGCTGTGGAAAACGGAAAGGATAAATACCTGGTAGGAATAACGGATATCCATGCGGGGCTTGACGGTCTTGCGGCGTTCCGCGGCCCCGATACGCTGTGTATTGACGCGCTGGAACACCCGGAGTTTTTGAAAAAAGGCGCTATGGATCTCTTTGAAGGCTTTAAGACCTTATACGGAGATTTGGCGGAAATAACCGGACGGTACCAAAAGGGCACGAGTAACTGGATGGGGATTTGGCATCCCGGACGCTGGTATGTAACAAGCTGCGACTTTATCTGTTTGATTTCCTGTGAAATGTTTGAGGACCTGGTGGTGGAAGAACTGCAGGCGGAACTGGCATACCTTGACGCAAGCATTTTCCATCTTGACGGGCCCGGCGCTTTGCGCCACCTGGATCGCCTGCTGGAAATAAAAGAGCTTAAAGGTATCCAATGGGTATACGGAGCGGGGCAGCCGGGCGCCGCCCACTGGCTGCCGGTACTGCAAAAGATACAGGCTGCGGGCAAGGCTTTTCAAATACATACCTCCGCCGAGGATATACCGGTGTTACTGGAAAATCTGGCCCCCGAGGGCGCTATGTACATGACGGGCGCAAGAAACGAAGCCGAAGCCCGGGATATAGAGGCTCTGGCAGCCGGCGCCTATGGCCGGAAAAACTCCTGGTAGAGGGGACCACCATGAATCATAATTCCGCCATACCTGCTCCTGAAAAAGAACACCTCAGGGAACTGGCAAAAAAGCTGCTTGACTATGCCCGGCTCCCGGTAATGGCCGAGCGCAAGCGGCTCTGGTATCTCCACAACCGCCTGGCAGGGGAACGGCCCCTGGTGGTGATGGAGGAGGATACCTTTATCGCCGATATTCTGCCCCCTCCCCGCTGCGAACATCCCCTGGCCGCCAGGCTGGAACGGCAGCTCCTCCAGCCCCTGGCCGCCTACGAAACCATTGACGATGACAAGGTGCTGCCGGATTTTTTTCCCGTCTATTATCCCATTGGCGTCGAATTTCTTGGTCAAAAACAAAAGCATGTCCGGGCTTCCGAGGGGCCCGGGTTTCATATCGAGCCGGTATTTGAAAGCCTGGAAGAAGGGCTTCCCCTGCTGCGTCCTTCGGACTACCGCTGGGACAGGGCGGCCTTTGAAACATACAAAAAAACCGCTGAGGACATCCTGGGGGATATACTGCCGGTGGTGCGGAAGAATTCGTTTAACCACTGGTTTCTCACCCCAACCCAGCTTGTGGTGAACCTTATGGGCATGGAAAACATGTACTGCGCCATGATGACCGAAGCCGATGATTTCCACCGGCTGATGCGCCTGGTAACCGATGACCTGAAACATTGCCTACGCTGGCAGGAAGAACAGGGCCTTTTAGTCCTGAACAACGGCAACGACTACATGGGAAGCGGTAGTTTCTGTTTTTCCGATCAGCTTCCGGGGGCTGATTTTTCCGGGACCGTCCGTTCAAGGGATCTCTGGGGGCATATCAACAGCCAGGAGAGTATCGGTATTTCCCCGGATCAGTTTGCCGAATTCGTCTACCCCTATTACGAGGAACTGGCCGGGGAATACGGCCTGGTGTACTACGGCTGCTGCGAGCCGGTCCACGCCTACTGGGATACCAGCCTGAGCCGCCTCCCCAATCTGCGAAAAATTTCCATCTCCCCCTGGTGTAACGAGGAAATCATGGGGGAACGGCTGGCCGGCGGCAGGGTGATCTATTCCCGAAAGCCGTCGCCCAATTACATTGGGATAGAGGCTGACTTTGACGAAGAAGCCTTTACCGCCTATATCAAAAAAACCGCCGCCGCCCTAAAGGGCCGGTGCCGGGCGGAGTTTATCTTCCGGGACATTTATACCCTCCACGGAAACCCGGCCAAAACCCGCAGGGCGGTAGAGATAACCCGGCGTATTGCGGAGAATATGTATTAGGAGTACGGTATTGGGGGTACGGAAACATGAATATTGATGAAATTACCTATGAATATTATTCCCATTGGACCGGGGTAATAATAACTCCCCAAACGCGGGGGGTATTTTTTAGCCATGACCCGAAAAAAGACACGGTTCCCAAAGGTTATTCCCGAACAACGGATGTCTATGTTTTTGTAAATGATAATATCAGGGTTGTATCGTATGGAACCAGGGCAAAAGAAAGAATAGAAAAAATTGCCGATAAACTGCAGGGGAATAAATGTATTGACAGTTTAAGATTTTTGTTACAGGAAACATTTTTAACAGATGTTGGTGAAAATATAAAGTATATTTATAGAACCAGGGCGGAAAACCCGGCGCCGGCGGTAGTATTAAACGCCGCTCATTATGATCTGTTTTTTGAATTCTTCAAAGAGAATAATCTCGATGTCAAGGATTATTCCTGGCTAAAGGAATATTTCCTGGGAATGGCGGCAAAAAGGTATTGTCATGGAATAATCATCGGCAATAAATTGGTCAGCGCGACAGATGCGCCTGACATGCCCTATATGCAGGATCTGGTTCAGGAAATAGGTATAAACACATTGAAAGAATATCGCGGCAAAGGGTATGCCCGTGCGGCATGTGTTTCACTCATAAATGACCTGTTGTCAAGGGGT
>JAIRLQ010000189.1 GCA_031259345.1 Treponema sp. | reverse complement strand
TTTAACTGGACTTTTATCGCGCTTTTGGCTTTTGTTGTTTATATCTATGCCAATGAAATTCGGAACAAGAACTGGCGGGCGGTTCAGTCGGGGCTTGCGCTTTATATGGTACACTGGTTGTACGAAATTACAAACGCGGTAATCGGCGCTGTATCGGGTTATGCCCTGTGGACGGTATCCCCCGAAAGTACCAGTTTCATTTTACTTATCGGGGTAAGCTGGGAGCTTTCCATAATGTTTTCCGTGGCGGGGCTCACTATGAGTAAATTGCTGCCCGAAGATCCAAAAGCCAAAATTTTTGGAATCAATAACCGCTGGCTTTTTGCTATTGTCAACGCCGCTTTTTTCAGCGCTGTCGAAATCTTTCTGGCATCAACCCCCGCTTTTATCTGGGTCTACCCCTGGTGGGGCGCCCTGCCGGTGTTTGTTACCACCTACGTTCCATTCTTCCTTGCGGCTTTCCTTGTGCCCGACAGAAAACCCGCCTTTAAGGTTGGGTTTATCGGGGGGCTTGCGGTCCTGAATGTGCTGCTCATGGCAGTGCTTGTTCCGCTGGGGCTGATTTAGGCGCTGCCTTTATTCCCCGATGATTTTTACCAGCACACGTTTGCGGCGGCAGCCGTCAAACTCGCCGTAGAAGATTTGTTCCCAGGGGCCAAAGTGGAGACGTCCCCCGGTAACGGCGGCGACAATTTCGCGCCCCATGATTTGGCGTTTCATGTGAGCGTCGGCGTTTACTTCGCCTGTGTTGTGGCGGTACGAGGAGACCGGTTCATGGGGCGCGAGTTTTTCCAGCCAGGCGTCAAAGTCATGGTGGAGGCCTCTTTCGTCATCGTTGATAAAAACGCTGGCGGTTATGTGCATGGCGTTCACCAGGCAAAGTCCTTCCTGTATGCCTGACTCATCAAGCAGTTCTTCCACTTGCCGGGTAATGTTGATAAATTCTTTTTCTTTTTTGGTGTTAAACCAAAGTTCTTTTGTAAACGATTTCATTCAAATAAACTCCTACATTCCATATAATATCTTTTTTCCAAAGCTTCTCCCATGGAAAAGCTTTTCCGGGGGAGGGGGCCGCTTTTTGCGACGGTTCTGAATAAGCCTGCTTTTTCCACGGGCGGCAAAAGCAGGCCAACGGCAGATCGGGAGCTTTCCGCCGCAAGGCGGGATAATTCTTCTTCCCCGTGGATATAATCAATAACAGCCCCGCTTTGTTTTACAAAGCTGTCCAGCAGGGGCTGAAGGCTCGCGGTTGCGATGGCGGGGGTTTTGGTTTTTACGGCAATGAGTGTGGGCTTGCCCGGTACGGCGGAAAAGTCAAGGTCTTCCGCCTTTGAAAGAAATGCGAGCAGGGTTTCCGGCTTGGCCCCAAAAATTACCCGGTGTATAGGTTCAAAGCTGATCCCGGGGTCGTAAAGGTTTTCCAGTTCTACCAGTGCCCAGCGCGCCGGATGATTGTCGATGCCTGTTTCCCCGGCATGGGCTGCCCTGTATTCGTCCCAGACTGCCTTGGCGGTTGCCAGGGAGTGGTTGCCATCGCCTGCGGCAAAGAGGAACGGCGCCGGGTCATTAACGCCATAGCGGGCCGGGGCGCTTTCGGCCAGGGTTTTTAGGCCTTTTGCGAGCAGCGCCAATTCGCCCTCATCTTCAAGCGTCCAGCCCTTAAGCGTCCCGCCATTCATCATCAAAGGGCTGTCGTAAAGGGGCGCGCGCTTTTTTGCCACATTACCCAAAGCGGGGATGATGGCATCTTTTTCATCATCCACCAATAGAAGAATATGGGGGCTTTCAAGAGAGGCGCCCCGGCGTATTTCCATACGCGGCGGCAGGCGTTCCTTTATGGTGCCTTCTGTGGCGCGTATAAGGGAACGGGCCAAAGGAGACCAGTCGTACCGGTCAAGATCGACTGCCAGGACAAGCCCCCGCCTTAAGGGGTGAAGGGGAGTACTGCGTTCAACGTATACGCAGCTTTTCTTTGGTGGCGCCAAAACGCCGTCCTCAAGATAGCCCTTCATCGAAGCCTGAATCTTATTAATACGATCCTGCCTGTCTTTTTCTTCCAGGTACACTTCCGGAAAAATAAGGTTCAGCGTTGAAGGGGCGTCCCCAACATCCTTTTTAACCGTGTCCCAGTAAGAGCGGTCCTGGGTAAACTGATCGCAGGCAATAACCGCCCATTTTTTTAAATCTATCCCTTTTCGGGGCATAAGGATTTCCGGGATTTTTACTCCCAAAGCCGCCAGTTGGCTTTGTATATTTTCCACAATTTCCTCCGATTTTTTATTGTAGCAGTAAATTACAGAATTGACAAAGCTCTAAAGGGGGACAATACTTTTAATATGCAGCAGAGGCCTGTACTTGTTCAAAAACAAATCCTCAAAATGAATACCCAGCTCATTCAGTCAATCAAACTGATGGAGCTTCCCATTGTGGATCTGCGGGAACGCATTGAAGAAGAAATAGAGATAAACCCCGCTTTAGAGGTTCTGGAAGATCGTTCTGTGATTTCCCTGGATGATGCCATGAAACCGGAAAAAAAAGATGAGGATGATTATTTTGACGGCGCTTCGGATTTCGGCTATACAAGCCGGGGCGGGGAAAAGGCTGCCGAGGAGCGCCACCGTTTTATCGAAGGGGTTTTGACCCGTTCCGAAACACTGCAGGAAAATCTGCTTTGGCAGCTTGCCCTGACGCCGATGGATTCTGAAACCAGGCGGGTCGGGGAAAGGCTTATTCAGAATCTTGACGCGGACGGCTTTCACAAAGAGCCGGTGGATCTGCTCTTAAAAAACGAAAACCCCCTCCTAATACAGAATGCCTTAAAAATCGTCCGTTCACTGGAACCCCAGGGCTGCTGCACTGCCGATTACCGGGAATCCCTAAAGGTGCAGGCCGGGCTTATGCCGGATGCGCCTTTGGGCCTTGAAGAAGCTCTGGAATACCTGGATCTTCTTGAACGCGGGAAAATCGCGGAAACCGCAAAAAAGATCCGCCGCTCTGAGGACGAGGTTAAAAATCTTTTGGAAAAAATAAAAGGCCTTTCTCCTTTTCCGGGCCGGCAGTTTTCTTCCGAGGAAACCCGCTTTGTTGTTCCCGATATTCAGGTGATCAAAAAAGACGATGAGTTTGTTATTGTTTTAAATGATGAGGAAATTCCGGTGCTGGGTATTAATTCCTTCTTTATGAAGATGTCCGGCGGCGGCGACAAAAGCGCTAAGGACTTTGTGCGGGAAAACATAAAAGAAGCCCGCTGGTTTATTCAGTCCATTAACGACCGCAATCATACCCTCTTAAAAGTAACCAGGGCGATTGTAGAGTTTCAGCGGGATTTTTTTGTAAACGGCCCCAAACATATTGCGCCCCTTACCCAGCGGGACATTGCCCGGGAATTGGGGGTTAACGAGTCTACCATTTCCCGGACCGCCAACGGCAAGTATGTCCAGACGGAATGGGGCATTTTTGAACTGCGGCATTTTTTTACCAATTCAATAAGCGGCATTGGTTCAGGAGGTTCAAGGTATTCAAAAGAAGGTGTAAAAGCTATAATCAAAGAGCTTATTAAAAGCGGCGACTGTAATTATTCTGATCAGCAAATTTCACTGATTCTTGCCAGACGGGGTATTCCCCTTGCACGGCGTACTGTCGCCAAATATCGTAAAGAGCTTGATTTGGGTTCATCTTATTCACCGCGCTAAAGGCTATTTGTTTGCCGGGCATGCAATGTCCGGTAAACTAAAAATAATTTCAGGAGGAATGACAACAATGAATACAGAAATTAAGGCTGTGCATTTTACGTTAAGGGATGATGCAAAAGAATACCTGGAAAAAAAGATTGAGCGAATTCATAACGCCGAAAATATGATTGTAGATCTCTTGTTTACCCTGACCAAAGACAAGGAATTTTCAGCCGAGGTAACGGTAAATTTCCGCTGGGGCGTTTCAATCCACCAAAAAGAAACCGATACGGAGCTTACCCCGGCTATTGACAAATTGATGGATAAACTTGACGCAAAAATATCCAAGGAAAAAGAAAAAGTAAAAGAGAGACGGTAAATCTGTCGCGAATAAACAGCATTAACTGTACACTGCCGCGGGCTCCTCGCCTCTGAGTACCCGCAGTACGCCCGCCATCAATGCCAAAAGTTCGTCCTCCCCGGGGAAGACATGGACAGGGGCAAATTTATCCACCCGCTGCTTGATGGCGCCGGTAAAGCGGGTGGAATGGGCCAGGCCTCCGGTGAGGATGATGGCGTCTACCAGGCCTTCCAGGACCGCGGCCATGGCGCCGATTTCTTTGGCTGTCTGGTAGGCCATGGAGTCCAGCGTCAGGGCGGCGAATTCATCGCCGTCGTTAATCATCTTCTGTACTTCCCGGAGATCCGCCGTGCCCAGGTAGGCCAGCATGCCCCCGCGTTTGGTTACTTTTTCCACCATTTCCGTTTCGGTGTATTCCCCGGAAAAGCACATTTTGATAAGGGGCACCGCGGGGATGCCGCCGGTACGTTCAGGCGTGAAGGGGCCCTCGCCGGAAAGGGCGTCGTTGACGTCTATGACCCGGCCATAGCGGTGGGCGCCTACGGTGATGCCGCCGCCCAGATGAACCACAATGTAGCGGGCGTTTTCGTAGGGTATACCCATTTTAGCGGCCATGCGGCGGGCTATGGCCTTCTGGTTTAGGGCGTGAAAAATGCTGAAGCGCTCAATGCCGGGCATACCGGTAAGTTTGGCGTTACGGTCCATTTCGTCCACCACTACGGGGTCTACCACGTATGCGGGTATGGAAAGCGGCCCGGCGATTTCCGCGGCGATTATTGCCCCCAGGGACGAGGCGTGAAGGGCGGCGCTGGATTCCAAATCGTCCAGCATTTTTTTGTTAATCAGATAGGCGCCGCTTTCTATGGGTTTGATAAGCCCGCCCCTGCCGGCTATAGCGTCCAGGGAAGCCGGGGCTATGCCCGCCTCTTCCAGGGCTTTCATAATGCAGCCCCGGCGCGTTTCTTTTTGGTCCGTAATTTTAGCGCTCCGGATTTTTTCGTTGTGCCTGGTGTTCTCTTCCATAAGGGAAGTTTCGTTGTCGTATACCGCGAATTTGGTGGAGCTTGATCCGGGGTTGATAGCCAGGATACGGAACACGCCGGGGGCTTTTTCCGGGGCCTTTACAGCCGTTTTTGTTTCCTGGCTGGTTTTGGCCGTTTCCCCCGGGCGGGTACGGATCACTTTTTTTCCGTCTACGGTCATGCTGATGCTGATAATGCAGTCCAGGTTGAGAAGCCGCTCCATCACCTGGGCCAACTTGGTATGGGTTCCTTCAATATCGATTTCCATTTTTGAGGTTTCGTGGGAATCGGTTTCGTCCACAAAAAGGCGCTTGATGTTCCAGCCTTCCCGCCGTATATGCCCGGCCACCCTGCCGAGTACGCCGGGCCTGTTTGCCACAACTAAATCAACGGTTTCAATTTTCTTGTTTTCCATGGCTTTCGCTTTCCCCATATTCAATTTCATTTTCAGCTACAAAGGCTTCGGCCGCCAGTCCTGAGCCTTTTGACGGCGGGAATTTACCCCGTTTGATGCCCGAAGCCAGGCGTCGTTTTGCCGCTTCCCGGTCTTCCAGGGCAAGTTTTGCCGCCGCCCGGGCCGCTCTGGCGGAATTTTCCGGAATTCCGCAGCGTTCCGCCATAAGAGCCAAATCCGCGGCGGCTATCTTTTCCAGGCTGCCGTAAGCCTTCATAATAGCGGCGGCGCGTTTGGGGCCGATGCCTTCAACGCTTTCCAGCGCGGGAAGCCACAGATCTCTAGAGCGCAGCTTTTGGTTAAGCCCCGTGGCAAAACGGTGGGTTTCGTCCCGTACAAATTGCAGTACTTTAAGGCCTTCGGAACGGCGGGACAAACGTATGGGTTCTTTTGCCCGGGGCAGCCAGATTTCTTCGTCCTGCTTGGCAAGCCCCGCCACATCGCAGTCAATGGACAATTCGTCAAGTACGCCTTTTGCGGCGTTGACCTGGCCTATGCCGCCGTCAATAAGCACCAGATCGGGCAGTTCCCCGGCCTCTTTAAGAAGTCGTGAATATCGCCGGTACACCGCCTCCCGCATGGC
>JAIRLQ010000068.1 GCA_031259345.1 Treponema sp. | reverse complement strand
CCTGGACACGGTCCGGGAGACCCTGGAGACCCGAATCCGCATCCATGATCCCCAAAACGATCCGGAGCTAGAACGGCAGTTCCTGCGAAAAACAATTTGGAAAGCAATAGCGCCGGAGGAATGGAGCCGCTGTAAAGAACGATTTAAGCTGCCTTCGGATAAGGGGATCGTCCTTATGGTAGAGTTGGATCAGGATCAGGAAAAGTGGTGCGAAAAAATTGCGGAGAAACTCTCCCTCCGGTATCACTGCTGTTATGATATCATGCTGAACCGGGGGCTTTTTCTTATTTCTGCGGACCTAAGCCGGGATGCGCTAAGAGGGCAGATAGAGCCCCTCTTTAAAGAGCTGTTCCCATCCTCCTCCCCCAACGCCATAACTTATTTTTACGGAGTGGGGGATCTGCGTCATGGCCCGGATTTGTACCTTTCCTGTAATGAGGCGCTGCGGGAATTGCAGGATAAACGGAACCTGACCGACCTACAGCTTCGGGAACGGCTGCGGATTATCCAGCTTCGTCACAAGATAGGCATTACCGGGGCCGGGGAAGCAAAGAAACTCTTCAATGCCCTATGGGAGGAAGCTTTTGCTTCCCATGATTTTACGCTGGCCAAGGCGAAGATGGCGGCGGTATTCATGCTTTTTATTGATGATTGTACCGGTTGTTACAGCGGTCATTCCGATGAGGAGCCTCTTTTTAACGCCGTGGAAGAAATTATGCCCCTTAAGGATGTAGCAGAATGGGAACGCTGGGCCGCCGAAGCCTTCGAGAAGCTGCTTTTCCAGGCCACCCTCCGTCGATCCGGTAATTTTCCCCTTCCCCTGGTTAAGGCCATTGAATTTATCCATGCCCATTATACCGAAGGATTACAACTTAGCGCCGCCGCAGATGCCGCCCAAATTTCCCCCGCATATTTAAGCCGTCTCTTTTCGGAGCATCTTAAAACGACCTTTATCGATTATATTACGGATCTGCGTATCGAGAACGCGGAAAAACTTATTCGGGAATCGAGGATGAATATGAAGGAGATCGCCTTTGCGGTGGGATACCAGGACCCCAACTATTTCAGTAAAATTTTCCGAAAGGCTACCGGGCTGCCTCCTACAAGCTATGCCATCGAAAAGCGGGATGCGGGGGGGGTATAACCTCCGAATCCTCGAAGAACAATTAAACGGAGAAGAGGAACATGAAACGTATCATATCGGTATTCCCTGTATTCGTACTGCTATTATTTTCTTCCTGTTCCGGCAGGAATTCCGTGAAGTCTCCGGGTTTGAAACAGGAGCCGCCCTTGACGGTTTCCGCCTTTCCTGACCGCAGCCGGAGTGAACCCCCTACGGGCGAAAATGCCGGCCGGGTTACCATTGGCTTTTCCGTGGCCACCGATACTTTTATTATTGAACGGTGGAATAAGGATGTGAAGATCTTCTCCGGCGCGGCCCAAGAATTGGGGGCTAATGTGATCGTCCAACTTGCCGCCGGAGGCACGAAGGAACAGATTGCCCAGATAAATTATCTGGTAAATCAAAATATCGATATCCTGGTGGTGATTGCCAACGATACGGATATGCTGGCGGGGGTTATCAAGGAAATTCGGGATGAAGGGATCCCGGTGATAGCCTATGACCGCTTGATCATGGGAGTGCCTATTGACGCATATATTTCTTTTGACAGCGCGGGGGTAGGCCGTTATTATGGACAGGCTTTGATCGAGGCGGTGCCCCGGGGAAAATATCTGGTGGTAAACGGTTCGGTTCATGATGTAAACAGTTTCCAAATAAGCGCGGGCCTGCATGAAGTTCTGGATCCGTATATCGAGAAGAAAGATATCCAACTGGTAAAGGAGATATGGCTTGAGGAATGGAGTTTTGACGAGGGCCTAAAAAAGATTGGCGAGATATTTGAGGAAACCACCGATTTTGACGCCATAGCCTGTGGCAATGACCAGATCGCCGGGGCGGCAATTCAGCTCTTGTCAGAACGGCGTTTGGCCGGCGAGGTAATTGTGGTAGGGCAGGATGCGGAATTGATGAGCTGCCAGCGGGTAATAGAGGGGAGCCAGTTTATGACGGTTTATAAACCTATCGGAAAACTCGCCCCCCGGGCGGCGCAGTTGGCGGTGGCCATGGCGGAAAACAAGACAATCCCCTGCGATCTTTTTTTTGATAATCAGAGCGGCGTGATGATACCATCATATATAGAAGAACCCATTGCGGTATACAAGCATAATATGGATGTGGTTATCCATGATGGGTTCCATTCTTATGAAGATGTATACCGTAATGTTATGAGCGGGGTGATCAATAATTAGAAAAAAGGACAAGCTGAAAGATTTTGACATCAAAATATTCCCCTATTCGTCTTATTTTTGTTTACCTCATATAATTATTCCCTGTTTTTGTCAAAAAATTACGATTTTCAGAAGCGTAGATTAGCCTCCATAATAAGTCATATTAATCTTTTGGAGGATGTTGAGATGAAAAAACTTTGTGTAATTCTTGTGATCCTGTTAGCGGTTGGCTCTTTTGCCTTTGCCGCCGGAGGACAGCAGGGCGGCGGCGGCGGGGCTGCCGCTTCTTCCGCTTTAATCGGTATTGCCATGCCGGAAACCCACGTTCTGCGCTGGACCAAAGACGGCGCTTCCCTCAAACGCTTTGCCGAAGCAAGAGGCTACCGGGCGGAGGATCAGTATGGTAATGCGGATCAGAACCTGCAGAACACCCAGATTCAGAACTTTCTGACCCAGGGTGCAAAGGCCATTATTGTCGGTTGCGTGAATGACGGCGTCGGTGCGGCGGTTGCAGATGCGGCCCGCGACAATGTGGAGGTTATTGCCTATGATCGTATTATTCCGAATTCTGCGGATTATGATTATTTTATTACCTTTAATAACTTCAAGGTTGGGGAATTCCAGGGCCAGGGCATTGAGACCGGCTTGGATCTCAAGTCCGCCACCGCCGCGAATCCCAAGTACATCACCCTCTTTGCCGGTTCTCCTACAGACGGCAACGCCTTCTTCTTCTATGACGGGGCTATGAGCGTCCTTAATCCCTATATTAAGAGCGGTGTTCTGAAAGTAGTAGGCCCCTACCCCGAAACCTCTGCGGATAGGGCCAATTTCCAGCGGATCGCCACCGAAAACTGGCAGGCCCCCGTTGCCAAGACCCGGATGGAAAACCTGCTGAATAACGACGCCCGGAACGTGACCCTCGACGCCGTTCTTGCCCCCAATGATACCCTGGCTAGGGCCATCATCGAAGCCTGTCTTGCGGACGCCAAATATGCCGGCGGCAAGCTCCCGGTCGTTACCGGCCAGGATGCGGAATTTGATTCCGCCCTCTCCATTAAGAACGGCCAGCAGTACATGACCGTGTTCAAAGATACCGCTAAACTGGCGGAAGCTGCGATTATTCTGGCGGATCAGGTCCTCAAAGGCCAGGCTCCCAACATCCCCGGCGCGACCCTTGCTTCCGGTGATCTGTTGAGCATCGGCGACACGGGCAAGAAAGTCGTAAAAGCCTATCTTCTGGAACCCATCGCTGTTTACAAAAACAACATTAATGTTCCGGTGGACGCAGGATTCTTTACCGACGCCGAAGCGGCACAGTTAAAATAACGGTTTTTTAGCGGTTGTTGTTTAAAAACTGAGGTTTTTAAACAACTCTAGTACAATTAATTGCTTTAAAGCAATACATGATGTTAGAATGAGACGTTAGAGAAAGGAAGGGGTGTTTTTTGGAACACCTCTTCTGTTTTTCATTCTATACTTTTGTTCGCAGATGGGGTCAATATCCCGCTTTTGGGCGGGGAGCGTTAAGGCGGGTGCAGAATGAGCGAATATATTCTGGAGATACAAAACGTTACCAAGGTTTTCCCCGGTGTCCGGGCATTGGATAATGTGAGTGTAAAAATAAGGAAGGGCGACA
>JAIRLQ010000048.1 GCA_031259345.1 Treponema sp. | reverse complement strand
CCCTCCTGCCGCCTGCCGATTACACCCCATGACAAAAACCATTACCAGAACCAATGCGACAATTACCAATACCTTTTTGTTTTTCATTACGTCCCTCCGATACAAATTGATTACAGTCCTCGTAATAATTACGAGAACCCTTATTGATTTATTGTATATTACGTCAGTTATAAAGACAATAAACGATTGAGACAGAAAACTGATTTATATGTCTATTTCGCTACTGTTGCCTCTGCCGCTGTTCTGGCTTCGGGGTTTTGCCCCGTTTGAATTTCTCTCCCCGGTATTGGGAAATAGAGACTCCCACGTATTTCTTGAAGAGTTTGTGCAGGGTCCGGGAACATGAAAAACCTGTGATTTCGGATATCTTTTCTATCGAGTAGTCTGTGAGACAAAGATACCTTTTGGCGTATTCTATACGCAACAAATTCAGATTTCTCATAATGGAGGTTTTGAAGATATTCATGTACACCCGGTTAACATGGCGGGAAGAATAATTGAGATACCGTGCCACATCTTCCAGGGTAAGGGGTTCGGTAAAATGGTCATGGAGATACTTGCTTGCCGCGATTCCCAGGTTCAGCGTTCCCGCCAGGTTTTGATCCGTGATTTTTATACGGACGGCATGGCGAAGGGCCCTGACCAAAAAATCATATATCTTAAACACGATAGAACTGTTCCAGGCCAGTTGCCTGCGATTCGATTCGTTCTGAATGACATCTAATATTTCATGACCATCAAAGGGTATCTCAGAGTGGATAAATTGCCACTTGTCTATCCTGTCCAGTACCTGTCTCAGGTCCTCCCATTCGCGGCTGCCTTCCGGACCGTGGTAATAAGTCTGGGTAACGACAGGAAACAAATCCCATATCAAAACAAAATAACGGAAATTACAATCCGGCTCGAACAGCACCTGGTGTTCGACATTTTTGGCAATGACCAGAATCTCATGTTTCTCGAGTTTTATTATTTTATCTTTTATCCTGATTTGGAGGTGTTTCTCCAGGGTATAATAGATCTCATACAAAGGATGCTGGTGGGAAAATTCCGCCGTTGTGCTATCAAGTTTCTCCGCATAGGCCAAGGTAAATTCATACGTATCGAACCGGATGCTGGTTATATGATCATAAATAAATCTCCCGCGATCATTCTGATTCATAATAGGTTATTATAACACGCCCTTGGGAAAAAACAAACCCTTAACGATAAATCCTGTAAATTCGAACCGCGGATACTATTCTTGAGATATTTTGCTGTTTTTTTGTGTTTTTATACGGTTTTTTACAGTATTGTTGTAAAACCTCCGTCTACGCTGATATTCCAGCCGTTAATATAATCCGAAGCCTTGCTGGCCAGAAAAATCACGGTTCCCATGAGAGCGTCAAGACTGCCCCACTTCCCCCCTGGAAGCCTGCCTGAAATTTTTTCGAAGAGCGGCTTGTTTTCCTGGACCGCCTTGTTGACGTCAGTGGCGAAAAAGCCCGGACAGATGGCGTTGGTCTGGATATTGTATTTGCCCAATTCATTAGCAAAATCCCTGGTAATGCCGATGATGCCGTGTTTGCTGATGACATAAGGGGGGCACCGGCTATCCGCAGTATAGGACAGGGCCGAGCCTATATTGATGATCTTACCATACCCCTGCTTAATCATTACCTTGCTGACTTCATGTCCAAGATAGTAAACGGCGTTAAGATTCAGGTTGATTACCTTTTCATAGGCCTCGTCGGGATAGTTGATAAAGTCGTCGAAAATGCCCATTCCAGCGTTGTTCACCAGAATATCTATTTTGCCGTATTCTTCAAGACAAGTTTCCACTACGGCCTTCAGGTACTGCCGGTCGGTTAAATCGCCCTTCAGAAAAGCCGCCCGACGCCCTTCGGTTTCCACAGCCTGCCGGACTTCGGATATCCCGTCAATAAAGTGGGGGATAAACAGATCGGCCCCCGCCTTGGCAAAGGCCACGGAATAGGACATACCCAGATTCGTATTGCCGCCGGTGACTATTGCCGTTTTGCCCTTCAGGGAAAAATAGTCCATTGAAAACCGTTTAATGCTTTCGTCCATTATTTATTTACTCCTCAAAATTGATGAAGCTTTGGCGGCAATTCCTTCAGGATCCATGCCGTAGTATTTATATACCTCGTCAGGGTCACCCAGGACGGCAAATTCATCCGGCAGCCCGATACGGGCGAATTTTCCGTTGAGGCCGTTTTCGCACAGGTATTCCGCGACAGCGCTGCCCAGCCCGCCATTTATGGATGCCTCTTCGACCGTTATTACACAACCGGTTTCTCTGGCGCTCTTTGCGATCACGGCGGTATCCAGAGGTTTCAGGGTATGCATATCAATGACTTGGGCATCGATGCCGTACTTCTCCTTGAGAATTTTCGCGCCCATCAGGGACCAGTAAACGCATGAGCCGCAACTGATAATGGACAGGTCTTTTCCGCCCTTAATTTCTATGGCCTTGCCAAGGATAAAATCATAGCCTGCATCGGCGTAGACCCTGGGAGAACCGCCCCGATCAATGCGGATTACCATGGGGCCCTGGTAATTCATGGAATGACGGATGACTTTCCTGCACTGATCCGCATCGGCGGGGATCACAACGGCAAGATTCGGGATGGCCCGGTACAGGGCAAGATCCGCAATACAGTTATGGGTCGGCCCGCCGGCAGCCGTAACGCCCGCATGGGTTCCGATCAGCCGTACCTGCACGTCATTGTAGGCAATGTCGGTATGTATCTGATCCGCCGCGCGCAGCGAGAGAAAGGGGCCGAACAACTGGGCAAAAACCGTCAGGCCGCTCAGGGCAAGGCCTGCGGAAGCGCCTACCTGGTTTGGTTCAGCGATACCGAAATTGAAGCACCGGTCGGGATATTTAGCGACAAACTGTCCTGCGGTGGTAGAAGGCGCGACGTTATCCGAATAGGTAAAGGCGAACATCATGCCTTCATCGGCCATTGCCATCATCTCTTCGCCATAGGCTTCTTTTGCGTTGCTGAGCATCTGATCAAAATCAAAGGTTGTGGTAACGGGCATTATCTGATCCTCCTGTTCTTTTCCACCGCGGCAAGGGCGATGTCAAGCTGCTCTTTGGCGATGCCGCCGCCGTGCCATTTGGCGGTATTTTCCATAAAATCAACGCCCTTTCCCTTAATGGTATTGGCAATGATCGCGACAGGTTTCCGTCTGGAAAAAGGGTCCGCGGGCGGCAGGCTTTGGAAGGCTTCGCACACTTCATACATATCGTTGCCGTCAATTTCAAGAACGCTCCAGCCAAAGGCTTCCAGTTTTTTATCCAGCGGATCGATGTTCATCACATCCCTGGTAAATCCGGTCATCTGAAGCCTGTTCTTGTCGATGAGCACTGTCAGATTTCCCAACCGGTGGTGTCCTCCGGCCATAAAGGCTTCCCAGTTAGTACCTTCATTCAGTTCGCCGTCACCAACGATCACAAAGGTGCGCCAGTTTTTTTTCTGCATTCTGGCGCCCAGGGCCAGCCCCAACGCTATGGGAAGGCCATGCCCCAACGATCCGGCGCTTACCTCTATGGCATCAACGTATTTCCTGTTGCTGTGCATTCCAAATTTGGCGGTGTCCAGGGTTTCAAAATGTTCCACAATGTAATCCATCGTGAACATACCCAGATCGGCAAAGATGGTATACAGGGTTTCGGAACAATGCCCCTTACTCAATACCAGACGATCCCGATCCGGACATTTGGGATTCTTTGGATCGTAATTAAGGTATTTGTAATAGAGGGCCACCACAACCTCGACGATAGACAGCTCGCCGCCCAGGTGCCCCATGCCGATGCGGTATATCAAATTCAACAGATCCTTACGGATTTTTAAACATTTTTCGTCCAGTTCTTTTACCATATCAAGGTCAATATTATAGGTATGCATACACCCCTCTTATTGGTCTTTCAGATCGTCATTACAGCAAAGCAATACTTTGAGATATTTGCCACTCAGATGCTGGCGGAACGCTTCTTCCACGTCATCCAGAGGGTAAACGCATCGGGTAAAATCTTTCAGCGTGTATTTGCCCATCAGTTGAACCGCCCGGGGGAAGGTATACGGGGAAATATAGGTTCCGGTTATGGTCAATTCGTTTTTGTAGCAGTATTTATAAAGATTGAGGGGCATTTCGAAGGAATTAGGGTACATTGCGCTGTAAAGCAAGGTGCCGCCAAAGGCCGTTATCTCAGGCAGAGTTACCGCCGCCTTTACCGAGCCGGAACAGTCTACCACAATGTCATAACCCAGCCCGCCGGTTAATTCCTGGGCGGCATCCGGCACGTCCTGAGAGGCCGGATCGATTACATGGTCCGCGCCCAGTCCAGCCGCAAGCCTGCGGCGATCCTCTATGGGTTCGATCAGCGTAATCCGCGAGGCACCTGCCATTCTAAACCCCTGAAGCGAAAGAAGCCCGATTGGTCCGCCGCCGCATATTGCGACACGGGCGCCGAAACGAGGCGCCGCCTTGTCGACAATTCGTACCGCCACGGAGACTGGCTCCAGCAGGCACCCCTCTTTCAGTGATACTTCGTCGGGCAGTTTATAGACCTGGCTTTCGTGCCAGGTAATGAATTCCGATATGCCCGGCTGATTTGATTCGTCCGCGTGAGTACAGAACTGCTGCTGTCCGTTCTGGCAATAATAACAGATTCCGCAAAATTTGAGAAAATTGCCGGCAACCCTGTCGCCGACCCTGAATCCTTTTTTGACCGCCCTGGATCCTGTTTCCACAATAACGCCGCTTACCTCATGGCCAAGCCCGAATGGCAAATTCCAGCCGAAAATATTGTCCTGTACTAGATGGGGATCGGAACCGCAGATCGAACAATAAGAAACCTTGATTTTGATATCTTCCGGTCCCGGATCCTTGACGGGAATATCCACTACCTTAAGCTTTCCGGCATTCGGCGCGGAGGGATCACGGAGGGGCCCTGTCTTTACGACTTGTACTGATTTCATTTTTCTATCCTTAAACGCGGCAAGGGTATTGATCCGCATATACCATTACGACATACAATTTCACCCAAAACAATTATTAAACAAGACATAAAATAATTTTTTTTGTCTGTTTAAGCAAAAAAGCGCCGGGCAGCGTCATAAACCCAAGACAAAATATCCAAAACAGGTTATTCTGAATATCAATACGGCTTTTACAACAGTGGGTACAGCAAGCGCGCACAAAAGGCCGATGTAGTAAGAATTTCAAGGAGAGAAAAATGCTTACCAGACGACAAAATTTACTAGAGACTATTGGTGGCGGCAAACCGGACAGGTTTGTTAAGCAATACGAGGCGCTGTGGCTTCTGATGGGGGACAATTTCGCGGTGGGTAACCCGATAGGCGCGGCTTCGGCTTCTCCAGCCCCGGGGGGCGAAGCGGTTAATGCCTGGGGCGTTACCGTGCGATGGAGAGAAGGCCAGCCCGGCCCCTTTCCGGTACATGACGATGTCCACAAGGTGGTCAAGGATGTTACCAGGTGGAAGGATGTGGTTAAGATGCCGGAGACCGGTTATCCGGACGAGGCGTGGGAGCCGTATATAAAAAACGCGGAGGCGGTAGACAAGAACGAATACTTTTTAACGGTACCTTTCTTTACCGGAATTTTTGAGCAGTGCCATTATCTTATGGGGATTGATGATTGTCTGGCCGCCTTTTACGAGGAACCGGAAGCGATGCACGAAATGGTGGATTATATAAGCGAATACGAACTTAAATACGCCGAGGAGGTTACGAAGTATCTTAAACCGGACGCCCTATTCCACCACGACGACTGGGGAACCCAGAACTCTTCGTTCATATCGCCCGATATGTTCAACGAATTTTTCCTACCCGCGTACCGGAAGATCTACGGCTACTACAAGAGCCGCGGAATAGAAATAATCGTGCATCACAGCGATTCCTATGCGGCGAACCTGGTACCCCAGATGATCGAAATGGGGATCGATATATTTCAGGGTTGTATTACCAGCAATAATGTACCGGAACTGGTCAAGAAATACGGCGGAAAAATATCCTTTATGGGGGATCTCAATAACGGTGTTCTGGACAAGGGGGACTGGACCCGGGAACTGGTACGGGCGGAGGTTGAACGTGCCTGCCGAAGTAACGGTAAACGTTACTATATCCCCTGTCTTACTATGGGCGGTCCGGGAAGCACCTTCCCCGGGGTATACGAGGCCGTCGATGAAGAAATCGACCGTATGAGCCGGGAAATGTTCTAAATTTTGCTTCGCGGATCCCTGGAAGCCCGCCTTTCGGGACGTTTTCGATAATGGGGCGTTTTCAAGGATTACCTTGAAAACGTCCGCGACAGCCTCCTCGTTATTATGGAATTCCCACTAACAGAAATATT
>JAIRLQ010000522.1 GCA_031259345.1 Treponema sp. | reverse complement strand
GGATTTCACCATGAACGACAAATTCAACCTGCCACAGGGCATCAAAAGCGCGGGCACCTACTTCGCCGCCGGTATGTTCCAGAACTGCGAAGGCGATGCGTTCACCATGAACGGCGCCTTTAACCTGCCGCAGGGCATTAAAAGCGCGGGCAGTAACTTCGCCGTCGAGATGTTCCGCGGCTGCTCCGGCGCGGATTTCACCATGAACGATGCCTTTAACCTGCCGCAAAACATCACTACCGAGGGCGGTTTCTTCGCCCGCTATATGTTCTACGGCTGCTCCGGCGACGCATTCAACATGGGCGACTCCTTCAACATGCCCCAGGACATCAAAAGCGCGGGCGAGACCTTCGTCTCCGAGATGTTCTACGGCTGCTTCGGTGCGGCCTTCACCATGAACAGCGTCTTTAACCTGCCCCAGGGCATCACTACCGCGGACGACTCCTTCGCCCGAGAAATGTTCTACGGCTGCTCCGGCGACGCGTTCACCATGAACGACGTATTCAACCTGCCACAGGGCATCACCACCGCGGACAACAACTTCGCCCTCAATATGTTCTACGGCTGCTCCGGCGCGGATTTCACCATGAACGACAAATTCAACCTGCCACAGGGCATCAAAAGCGCGGGCACCTACTTCGCCGCCGGTATGTTCCAAAACTGCTACGGCGCCGCGTTCAACATGGGTAACTCTTTCAACCTGCCCCAGGGCATCACCACCGCGGGCGAAAACTTCGCCCAAAAGATGTTCTCCGGCTGCTACGGCGCCGCGTTCCTTGTTAATACGGTTTTTAAATTCCCCGCGTCCGCTTCTTTGGGGGCAAGTGCTTTTTGGTATACATTCAGCCTGGGGTCAGGCGCAAAGGCGCAGGACAGAAAAGCGGCGAGCATCATCAACGGCAGGGCCGCGCCGTCCAGCGGCATGTATACCTTTGGCCCCGCTTCGGCATGGAGCGATTATGATGATATAGCCGCGAATTGGCAGGGCTAAGATAGTTAAAAACCGTGTATAAAAGGCCTCCGGCTCCGGCCGGGGGCTTTCTTTTTTTCAATAATTTTTCCGTACAGTAAAGCAAAACCGCGGCTCAAACCCCTATATAAAGTCTGTTCGTAATGCAGGCACAGTATGGGCGCGGGCCGCGACTTCGCCTTCAGCTTTTTTTTAATTTTCCGTACCGTGCTTTACATTTTTTTTGATTTTTGCTATAGTAAACGCTCTACAGAAATAACGCGCCTTAGGCGTCTGGATAGGAATAGGAAGGAAAATATGTCACGGACTTGCGATTTATGCGGAAAACATACCATTACCGGCAACAAGGTAAGCCACGCCAAGAATCATACCCGCCGGACCTGGAAGCCCAATCTGGTAAAGGTAAAGACCGAAGTGGGGGGCACTACCGTAACCCTTAAAATCTGTACCCGCTGTCTTAAAAGCGATTTTATCACCAAAAAAGTCTAACAGCCGTTGGTTAGCGTCAGGTTAATACAGGGCCAACTGTAGCCCGTCATAAGCGGGGGCTATTTTTGTCCCTTTAATCCCGGTTTTTTTCTTAAATTGCGCGCAGTACCGCGTTATTTCCTTATGGGAGTGGTTGTGGCAGAGGTGGGTCAGAAATATTTTTTTTGCGCCGGTTTTAATGCCTGTTTCTAATGCCTCGGCAAAGCTAAAATGGGTGGGATGGGGCTGCTCCCTTAGGCCGCCGATAATGGCTGCTTCCGGCTGGTTAATCAGGGTTTGGCTTTTTAAAGGAAGCGTGGAACAATCGGTTAAATAGAGGATGCCGCGCCCTGCCGGGGTGTTGGCATTATTTTCCGCGCCGCTTTTCGCGCCGCTTTCAATGATATACCAGCCTAAAATGTCCAGTTCGCCGTGTTTGCAGGGAATCGGCGTTATGGTTAGGCCGCCCAGGGTAAATTGGCGGGTAACGGTTTTTGGCGCAAGCCGGGGCTTTCCGCCCCCTTCCTGGGTTATTCTAAAAATATACGAAAACCTTTCTTTTAGCTCCTCTATAGTGGCATCGTTGCCAAATACCTCTATGGCTTTTTTGTGGCTAAAGGGGCGCACATCATCCAGGCCGTGAAGGTGGTCGGCGTGGGGGTGGGTTAGAAGCACGGCATCGAGCTTTTTTAGCCCCGCCCGGATAACCTGGAGCCGGAATTCCGGCCCTGTGTCTATTACCAGCGAAACGCCGCCGCCTTCCACCAATAGCGATGACCTCATCCTTTTGTCAAACGGGTCTTTTGAAGTACAAACAGGGCAATCGCATCCCACTACAGGAATGCCGTGGGATGTCCCCGAGCCAAGGATGCTTATGTTCATGGGGAAAGTATAACATGGGCTTGCATAAAAGATCTTGTTTAAGTACCCTAAATTAAGAGCCGGATTTATGGCTTAAGGAAACGCGTTACCTTGGCGCCAATCGGCGTTTCCCTAAGAAAATTCGTGTAATTTGGAGGGTTTATAAATATGGAAGGAACCATAAAAGGGGCAGAGCTCCCCGTAAAAGCGCCTTTGCTTACCCTGGCCTCGGGGGCGAAAATTCCTTCTATAGGCATGGGAACCTTTGGCTCGGATCATAACAGCCCCGGGGAAGTGTCCGCCGCGGTGGCCGGGGCATTACGCGTGGGTTATAGGCTTTTTGACTGCGCCGCCGTGTACGGCAACGAGGAAAATATCGGCACAGTATTTGCCGAAGCCTTTGCCTCAGGGCTTTTAAGGCGGGAGGATCTTTTTATCAGTTCCAAGGTCTGGAACGACATGCATGGGAAGGGTGATGTACTTTTAGCCCTGGCAAAAACCCTGCGGGACTTGCGGCTTGAGTATGTTGACGCCTATTTTGTTCACTGGCCTTTCCCCAATTATCATGCGCCGGGCTGCGATGGCGATGCCCGCAATCCTGCCTCAAAGCCCTTTTCGCTTAAAGCTTTTATGCGGGTTTGGGGCGAGATGGAAAAAATCCACCGTATGGGGCTTGCGAAGCATATCGGTATGTCAAACATGACCATCCCCAAAATGGAGGCGGTTTTGCCCTTATGTGAGATAAAGCCCGCCCTTATAGAGATGGAAATGCACCCGGCGTTTCAGCAGAGGGAGCTTTTTGACTATTGCCTTAAGCGGAAGATTCAGCCTATAGGGTATTGTCCCATTGGCTCGCCCAACAGGCCCGACAGGGACAAAGCCCCGGGCGATATTATTGACACAGAGATGCCCGAAATAAAGGCTGTCGCGTCTACACATAATATCCACCCGGCGCTGGTTTGTTTAAAATGGCAGGTCCAGCTTGGCAGTATACCCATTCCCATGTCGGTAAACGAGAGGAATTATACGGCGAACCTGCGCTGCGTTACCGGGGCCCCCCTTACAGACGCCGAGATGGCTTCTATTGCCGGGGCGGATAAAAACTGCCGCCTGGTAAAGGGGCAGGTGTTTCTATGGCCCGGCGCAAAAAGCTGGGAAGATCTTTGGGATATAAACGGAACTATTACTAAGTAGGGTCTGTTCATAATGTAGACACAGTATGGTCAGGTTCTAAGCAAGAGGGTTTCATGGCAAAGCAGGAATTAATACAGGTTCTGGATTTTATTCTTAACCGTTGCAGCAGCGCGGAAATTGAGGTGGTTGCCGCCGCGGTGGTGCGCCGCCGTAAAGATATCGAGATGTTTGGCGATACAGCCCACGTCCCCGATCCTGGCCGCCTTGCCAAAGAAATAAACGCCCAGTTTAACCTTGAGGGCGCTATTGAAGGCCTTTCCAAAAGCGTCCGGGATTTTGCCATACGCACCATAAGGCAGGAAGCGCCGGAGCTTAGCGATGCCCAGATAGAGGAACTTACCCGGGCCTGGATTCCCGGGCCTGGGGGCAAGAAAAGCGCAAAAGAGGGCGGCGCCCAAAGCGGCATCCCCCGGAACATACTCGCGTCAATGATTGATCAGTTTGTCTCGTTTTCGGTAGGCCGCATGGAAGAAGAGGAGGACATGGCGCTGCGGAAAGAAATGGGCCCCTGGCCCGATAAATACTGGAAATCCTTTCCGCAGCTTATCCGCCTCCTCATCTCCGATTTTCTTAAGGGCGAGATGGAAGAAAGCGACTTTAACAGCCGCATCGGTCTCGCCCTAAACATGCAATAGAGTTGAGGCCGCTTAAGAGCCCCTATGTGCGGCTCCTTAGTCGCCTATACGGATCGACTTGTACCAGGCGTCGTTGTAAAGTTCCAGGCTGGTTCCCAAATCATCTTTTAATTCCGTGTTGGCAAGCTCCTCGACGGTGTAAAGGGATTCGCCTTTTTTATGCTGCCGCGCCGGAATATTGGCCGAAGCGGGGAAGCCGAAAGCATCGCAGAATTCGGCGTATATTTCGGGACGGTGGATAAAGTCAATAAATTTGTGCGCCAGTTCAATGTTTTTTGAACCCTTGAGGATGCACATGGAGTCAATGTACGCCGGGCCGCCCTCGGGGGGAATAAAGAATTCGGAGTTTGCCTTAAGCGTCTCGTTGTCGGCGATTTCTTCAAAGACCACTTCGGCGTACCCCTGCACTACCCAATAGTCGCCGTTCGCGTAACCTTTTCCAAAAGATTCAGCGTCAAACTTGGTGAGGTTGGGTTTCCATTCATTATTGATAAGACTTTTTGCCGCTTCGATTTCGGCGGGATTTTTGGAGTTCACCGAATATCCCAGGTGAACCAGGGCATCGCCCATAACTTCCCGCATATCGTCCAGCATGGTCATGCGGTCTTTAAGATCTGACCTGCCGAAAATGGACCAGCTTTTTTCAAAATCAGGTATTTTTGATTTATTTACAGTGATTCCCGCCGCGCCCCAATAATACGGCACCGAGTATTCCATGTTGGGGTCGTACGTTGCTTTTTGAAGTACCAATGGGTCGATGTTACCCAGGTTTGAAAGTTTTGATTTATCAATCTTTTCCAGCATGTTCTCGCTTATCATGATGGAAACATAGTCGCCGGAAGGGAATACAATGTCATAGCCCGATCCGCCGGCCTGGAGCTTGGTAAACATGCTCTCGTTACTGTCGAATTCATCGTAAACAACTTCGACACCGAATTCCTTTTCAAACTTGGCAAGGACTGAATCCGGGGTGTAGTAAGTCCAGTTGTAAATGTAGAGCTTTTGTGTTCCCTTACACCCCATAAAAAGGGACACCGAAAGAAACCCTACAGCCGACACAAGCAAGATAATGAGCCTTCTCATCATTTTTCTCCTCCATATAAATCGACAAAAATATAATAAAAAAACCAACGGTTTTTTATTTTGCTGCAATGTATTTTAAAAAATTTCTTAAAAGGTATGACAGTACCACTGTTCCCAGGATCATTACTACAGAAAGGGCGCTTATTACCGGCGTAATGCCCCCCCGCCGGGTAATTGCCGAATAAATAAAAACCGGCAGTGTGGAAGAACCGGGGCCCGCGACGAAAAAGGTAATGACAAAATCTTCCAGCGAAAGGGTAACGGCGGTTAAAAGCCCGGAGATGATGCCGGGCATGCAGATGGGAACGGTTACTTTTAAAAGGGTCTGTTTTTCATTGGCGCCAAGGTCGTGGGCCGCTTCGATTATCGAAAAATCAAACTCGTCCAGGCGCGCCATCACCATAAGGAACACAAAGGGCAGGTTGAAAGTGGTATGGGCTATGTAGATGGTTAAAAGCCCCAGGGGGATTTTGACCCCCACGAAAAAAACCGTAAGCGAAACGCCGATTATAATTTCGGGCAAAATCATGGGCATAAAAGAAACGGTCTGCACATAACCCCGCATTTTAAAGCGGTACCAGTTAACCCCAATTGCGCCAAGAGTGCCCAAAACTGTCGCGCTTGCCGATGCCGTAACGGCAATAATGATGCTGTTCCAAAACGCCCGCCACAGGGAACGTTCGGTCAAAAGCCGCCTGTACCAGCGCAGGGAAAAATGCGTCCAGTTCATGCTGCTTGAGTCGTTAAAAGAATATAAAATCAACACCAAAAGGGGCAGAAATAAAAATATCAGGGCCACTATAAAAATGGTTTGGGAAAAAGAGAATTTTCTCTTAAACGCCCGCCTGGCGTGGCGGGCGGCTTCACTCTGTGCGGGCGGGCCTTTAAGGTTGGTGATTACGCTGCGTACAACGCTTCCGAAGTTTTTCATGCCGCCGCTCCCGCTCTTTTGCTCCTGGATGTATCCACAAGGCGGGAAGCTTCCTTCCGCTGAAGATTCATCATCACAACTACCCCAACGGTGGTTACAAGTGTCAGTACCATTGAGATTGCCGATGCCGAAGGCCAGTCCCTGGATTTAAGGAGCTGGTCGGCGATAACGTTCCCAAGCATATAGGAGTTTACGCTCCCAATAAGCTGGGGCACGGCATAGGCTCCGAAAATGGGAATAAAGGTAAAAAGCACCGCCGTGTACAAACCGCTGCGTATGTTGGGGAGCAGAATTTTAACAATAGATTGAGGTTTGGTCGCCCCTAAATCCCGGGCGGCTTCCAGCAGGGAAAAATCAAACTTGTCTATGGTAGAAAACAGGGGCAATATGGCATAGGGCAGATACATGTAAACCAGCACCAAAACCACTGCCCGCTGGTTGTAAAGGAATTTTATGCTTTCGTCTATAAAGCCCGCCCGGACAAGGAAGGTATTAAGGAAGCCCTCGGTCCCCAGTATATTCATCCATGCAAAAACCCTGATAAGAAAATTTGTCCAAAAAGGGATGATGATAAGAAGCAGCATAAGGGTTTGATGCTTGCTTCGGGCCATGTAATACCCGCAGGGAAGGGCAATTAAAATTGTAATAATGGTAGAAACAATGGAAATGATAATCGTCCGGCCGGTGATCATAAGAAAGCTGGGGTTCCCCAGGTGTTCATAGGCCTTTAGATCAAACTGCCACTCTACCCCGCCATACAGCCCCTTTTTGAGGAAACTGTAGATGACGATAATCACCAGAGGCGCAAGAAAAAAAACTGTAAACCAGGCCGTCATAGGAAAAGAATAAAGAGGACCGTAGTTGAGGCGGGTTTTGCGGCTTTTATCTGCCGTCTTGAATGCCCTCATGCTGTTTTAATGCCTACAATATAGCCATCGTTCGCGCTCCAGGAAAGGTAAACCTGGTCTTTCCATACAATACCCGGCCCTTCGTCGGAATATTTGGCATGCTGCTTGATTACCCGGATAACAACATTCCCGTTTGTTTTAACATAGAACTTGGTCTGAAAGCCCGAATAGATAGGCTCGTCAACGCGTCCCTGTAAAAGGTTGATGTCTTCCCGTTTGGTAGAGGGCTTTTCTTTGGTTATAACAAGCTTTTCGGGCCTGATGGTAAAACTGACCTTTTGCCCGACGCCGAACTCGTCCACAGTGGTAACCTTGATTAGGCCAAGCTCGGGAATATCCAGCTCCGCCATGTATTCCGTAGCGGCCTGTTCCATTGAGGGCAGGGAAGGCTGGTTGATTTTTTCAATTTTGGCGACTGTGCCGTCAAACAGATTGGTTTCGCCGATAAAGCGCGCCACAAAGTCCGTCGCCGGGCTTTCGTAAATTTCGTGGGGAGTACCCACCTGCAGAATATCCCCCAGGTTCATCACCGCGATGCGATCCGAAACCGAAAGGGCTTCCTGTTGATCATGGGTAACATATATAAAGGTAATTCCGATCTTGTCGTGGATCTGATCAAGTTCGATAAGCATGTGCTGGCGAAGCTTGGCATCCAGCGCCGAAAGAGGCTCGTCCAAAAGCAGTACCCTGGGCTCGTTGATTAAAGCCCTGGCGATGGCTACCCGCTGTTTTTGGCCGCCGGAAAGCTGGTTTGGCTTTTTTTGGGCATGGTTTTCAAGCTGTACCAATTTTAGGTAATCGGCAACTGTGGCGGCCACCTTGTTTTTTGGAAGCTTTTTTATACGCAGTGAAAACGCCACATTCTCCGCCACCGTTAGATGGGGGAACAGTGCGTAGTTTTGAAAAACCGTGTTAGCCTGCCGCCGGTTGGGTGGTAAGGGAAGCACATCGTTTCCATCAAAAGTAACCAGGCCGGAATCCGGGGTTTCAAACCCCGCGATTATCCGCAGCAGGGTTGTCTTTCCGCAACCCGAGGGCCCCAAAAGCGAAAAAAACTCACCTTTCTTAATGGCCAAGTTAATGTTGTTCAACACCTTAAAATCACCAAAGGATTTGGAAACATCCTCGATGACTACATCACTCCCTTTCAATCTTGTTCTCCCACGCTCCTTCCAGAGATATAATGGTACAATGGGGATTTTTAACCGTATTGTCAAGAGGAAATGACATGCGGAAATGATTAAACGCCGCCCTAAGGCTGAAAAAATAGCAAAATGCAGAGCATTTTGCGAGCCTTGCAAGGGGCTGTCCAGGAAGTAAGTTTTTTAAACTTTCTGAAAAACTTGTTCGGACAGCTTCCTTGTGTCTACATTATGGACAGACGCTAATTAACCGGATATTCCCATAGTTTGCCCCCGGCGTCGGCCAGGAGATATACATTACCCGCGGGGCGTTCTTCTTCCCTAACGATAACATTGTCGTATAGGCGGATCTTGCCGCCCCCGCCGGGAAGGTCAACGGCGTAAGAGGGAAGGGCCAGGCCGGAAATAAGGCTGCCCAGATCGCGGTAAATTTTAAGGCCTGTTTTTAGCGGGACCCGGAAATGGGCGCTTCCCGGCGCAAGGTCAAGCTGAAAAAGATAATAAGGGCTTAGGCCTAAATCAAGGCAGGCGCGAAAAAGGTCCGCCAAAGTTTTTGCGCTGTCGTTTATTCCTTTTAAAAGTACTGTCTGTACATGCACGGGGATTCCCGCTTCGACCAGACTTTTTAAGATTTGCCCCGCGGAAACGCCCCCTTCTTCTTCCAGTTCCCTTAGGTGGTTTATATGAACCATTACACGGATGGGTTTATGCTTTGCAAAAAGGCCTATGGTTTTGGCGGAAAACCTTTGGGGCCAGGTAACAGGGGTACGGGTACAAATACGCAGAACCATGCCCGGCCTTGCCTTACCCAGGGCGGCCATTAATTGTTCAAGAGCCGCGTTATCCGCTGTTAAAGGGTCGCCGCCGGATATTAAAATTTCTCTTATTTCTGAATGACGTTCAAGATACGCACAAGCTTCCGCGATTTCAATCCGGTTTATAAAACCGGGCCCGCCGCTCATCCTTACCCGCCGGAAGCAAAAACGGCAGTACCCCGCGCAGCTTCCTCCGGCCAAAAGCAATGCCCTGTCCCGGTACTGGTGAACAAGGCGCGAAGTTTTACGGTACCGGGCTTCCCCAAGGGGATCCGCCAGGGCAAAAGCGTCCGGGTCAAATTCGTTCCGGCTGGGCATAAACTGCCGCCTTAAGGGGTCGCCCGGGTGAGGCCCGGCCAGGGACGCAAAGTGAGGCGTTACCGCCAAAGGCAATGAGTTTGTCCCGGATAGTTTTTTTATACAGGCTTTTTCTTCCGGCGTAACGGAAGCTTTAAGGGCAGGGGGCAGATCAGCTATCGAAGTAATAAGGGGAATCTTCATGCCTCGGGAATTTGAGCTTCTCAATGCCAACACAGTTTTTCCATAAAGCGGCCCGCTGTTCCCCGCCCGCTATTCCCCGGTCATTAACAGAGCCATTACCTTTGCGTCGCCCAGGATATTGCTTAAAAGGGCGCTTTCGTTGGGCTGGTGGGCGGAGTCTTCGATACGCGCCCAGACCGCGCTGTCTATGCCTTCGTTGCGAAGGTAGGCGCCCACGGTACCGCCGCCTATACCTATAGGCCTGGGCTTTATGCCGTAAACTTCTTCGATGCTTTTGCCAAGCGTTTTAACCAACGGAGCGTCGGGGGAAGTGGGTTTTGATTCCATGCGCTGGGCCAGGCTGTATTCAATAGTAACATTGTGTTTGGCTTCCACTTCGGCTTTAATGCGGTCAATTTCCGCAAGTACTGTGTCCACGGGGTAGCAGGGGAGTATGCGCATGTCAAAGCAGATAAGGTCCTCTCCCGGGATGGTATTAAAGTTGGGGACATTTGTCTCTTTTTTTGTAGGCTGAAAGGTTGAATAGTTTGGCATAAAAAGGTCGTCCCTGGCGTTGAATTTTTCGGAAAGGCCGTAATGAAGGCGCAATACAAGGTCTGCCCCGGCAAGGTGGGCATTAATGCCAAGGTTAGGCAGGGATCCGTGGGCTTGTTTGCCGTGGGTAACAAAGCGCGCCCAGACAAGATTTTTTTCCGCCACTTCGATTGACGCGCCTTCGCTGTCGCCGCCGTCCGGAATTAGGGCTATGTCCCGGGGATGAAAAAGGGAAGCGTGGTTTTTTATAAGCCAGGCAATGCCGTACACGCTGCCGCATTCTTCATCGGCGGCAAAATAAAGTTTTATTGTCCGGCTGGGTTTAATTTTAAGGCGGATTAGTGAAAGGGCTGCCAATACGGAAGAAGTCAGGCCCTGCTGATTATCCTCGACGCCCCGGCCTATAATTTTATCGCCATCGCGTTTTAAAACCCATGGATCGCTTTTCCACAGGGAAGCTTCGCCGGGGGGCACTACATCAAGGTGGCTCATGATCCAAAGCCGGGGAAGGGATTCGTCCTGTCCCGGAATTGTGGCAATCAGGTTGGGCCGCCTCCCGCTTTTTGCCCGGCTGTCCGGGGCGTCAAAACGTTCCAGGTTTACAATGCCGTGTTCTTTAAGCCAGCCTTCAAGGAAAAGGCACTTGTCCAGTTCGCCTTCGCCGCCCGAGTCGGGCGAAATGGCCGGATATTTACAAAGCTCTGTTTCAAGCTCCAGCGCTAAATCTTCCATAGCGTCTATACATGCAAATAGATCGTTTTTCATATTACGCCTTAATTGTTTTTTGATAGGCCAGCCATGTTGTTTTAATCAGGGTATCAGGATCCGAATATTTGGCTTTCCAGCCCAAAAGCTCAAACGCCAGGGCGGAAGAGGCGGTCAGGCTTGCGGGATCGCCGGGCCTGCGGCTAACGATTTTTGTGGGAATGTCCCTGCCGGAGATCCGCTTTGCGGCTTCCAGGATTTCTTTAACCGTAGTGCCGGTTTCGCTTCCCAAATTGACGGTAACGCTTTTGTCATTTTTGCTGATGTACGATAACGCCGCCGCATGGCCCAGCGCCAAATCGCTTACATGGATATAGTCTCTGATGCAGGTACCGTCCCGGGTATCATAATCGTCGCCAAAAATTTGAAGCTCTTTTCTTATTCCGCAAGCGGTTTCCATAATTACCGGAATTAAATTGGCGGGATTTTGCTCAAGCCCGGTGATACGGCCGGAAACGTCGTAACCCGCGGCGTTAAAATAACGCAGGCTTGCAAAACGGATGCCTTTTAATTTATCGTACCATTCCAAAAAACGTTCAATTTCCAGCTTTGTAAAACCGTAATAATTTGCCGGGTTCTTGGGATGCTTTTCGTCAATGGGAAGATATTCGGGTTCGCC
>JAIRLQ010000521.1 GCA_031259345.1 Treponema sp. | reverse complement strand
TCACTTGGCAAATATTTCCTAAGCTTCTCCATAACGTCATCCATGTTCAGGGGCTTGCCCAAATGGTCGTTCATGCCCGAAGCGATGCATTTTTCTACATCTTCTTTAAAAACATTGGCGGTCATCGCGATAATCGGAATTCCGCCCTGACGGGCGGCGTTCCGGTTGCCGGCAGCCAGATTCCGGTTGTGCTCAAATTCTCGGATTTTTCGGGTTGCCTCGTAGCCGTCCATTTCCGGCATTTGGACATCCATAAAGATAATATCGTATTTGGCGGAAGAAGCCCCGGTTGTCAATGATGACATAAACATCTCTACAGCCCGCCTGCCGTTTTCGGCGCAGTCAATGACGATGTCCGTAGGCTCAAGCAGGGAAAGTACGATCTCCCGGTTTATTTCTACATCTTCGGCCAGAAGCAAACGGCGCCCTTCAAATTTTACGGCATCTTCCATGCCGGACTTTTCCCCTGCCTCAGCATTTATTCCCAGACACTCGTTAAGGCAGTCTATAATCCCCGAAGGGAACAGGGGCTTAGCAAGAAATTTGCTTACCCCCGCAGCTTTTGCCTTGGGTTCTATCAGCGCCATGTCGGCGGCGGAAATCATAATAACTACGGAGTTACCGGGATTTTTTTCTTTTATTTGGCGGGTAACTTCAATACCGTCCATGCCCGGCAGGCGTAAATCGACAAAATAAATATCGTAGGGGCCGTTGGTTTTTATAAGTTCAAGAGCCTCTTCGCCGCCTATGGCTGTATCGCAGTGAAGTTTATACTGGAATGCTATATTTGAAAAATATTCGCGGATAAAAAGATCATCGTCTACGGCAAGCACCCTAAGGGTTTCCCAACTGACACCGGGGTTGAGCGGAAACTTATTGGCCCCGTATTCTCCCAGTTCCAGTCTGATGGTAAATATAAAGGACGAACCCTTGCCAGGTTCAGATTCAACCCGGATGCGTCCTCCCATCATTTCTACAATGCGTTTGGAGATGGCAAGCCCAAGGCCGGTGCCGCCGAATTTACGTGATGTGCCCGAGTCGGCCTGGGAAAAGGAAGTAAAAAGCCGCGCCTGTTGTTCCGCCGAAATACCAATTCCGGAATCCGTAACCTCAATTTGAATAATACAGGCAATGCCTTCATCTTCGATAAGCTGTGCGTTCAGGCTGATGGTTCCCCCTTCATGGGTAAATTTAACCGCATTGGAAAGCAGGTTGGTAACCACCTGCGCAAGGCGCTGGTCATCTCCGATAAAGTAATGGGGAATATTTTGATCGATATGGACTTCAAATTTTTGATTTTTTTCATCAACCTTATAGCCGATAACATTTACCGCTTTCTGAAGGGTCTTTTCGAGATTAAAATTGACGTTTGAGAGTTCAAGTTTATTTGCTTCGATTTTTGACATATCCAGAATGTCATTAATTACCCCGAGCAGATGGGTAGAGGCATCTTCTATTTTTTTTAGGCAGTAATTTTTGCGTTCCACATCGTTGGAAGATTTGGCGATTGCCGTCATGCCAATAATGGCATTCATGGGGGTGCGCATCTCGTGGCTCATGTTTGAAAGGAAGTCGGATTTTGCCCTGTTTGATCGTTCCGCGTCTTCCCGGGCATTTTCGATATCTGTTATATCGTGCAAAAGTATCATTGAACCTTCGTCATTCTCGTCGTCTTTTATCATCGGGGTAAACTGAAAAATATAACGGCGGACATTCCCGGTTTTGGAAAAATCAAAAGCAACTTCGATTATAAGGGGCGTTTTTGCCAAATATGCGTTAGTCATGTTGGAATAAAGTTCTTCGAGCCATTCCTTATTTCCAAAATGCATAAAAACATCTTTAAGTGTCTGACCGTAGATTTGGCTGTGATCTTCGATATGCGCTGTTTTTAAAAAACTGTCGGTACAGTATATAAACCTGCCCTTTTTATTCAACAGAAAAATAATATCCGGACAGTTTTCCAAAAGCAGTTTAAGGTATTTTGCCTGAAGCCTGAGTTCCATGGTATTGGCAAAATTTTGACTATCTTTGGTCAGGGCCACAGAGCGTTCCCTGTCCAAAGCCTGCTTAAGGTGCAGTATTTCCCGGCGATCCTTTCTGCCCCGGCTTTCAAGTTCTTTTATTTGTTGTTTAAGGCCTTCGATTTCTTCCATAAGGTACCAGTCTTTACAGCGCCAGAGCTGAAAAAGTATAGTTGTGAATTTGGTTGCGGTATTTGCCGTCGGCTCCCCTGACGGGGCAGATTTCACCGCCTGAATAAGCGAGCCAGTAGGGGATTTTGCCGTTTATAAAAGCTGTTATTTTTTTTAGCTCATCTTCGCTGGAAGGCGCCAGCATAAGGTAACGGGTTACGCAGGGGAACATAAGGATACCCCCTTGATTGCCCGATGCAAGGGCTTTTGTTATTGTGGCCTCGGCAGTTTCGAGTATGCCAGGGGGGTCAATACTGCCGATAGAGAAGGCTGTGCCGACAGGCATTTCCCCGACGCAAAAGGCGGTACCGTCTTCCAGGAGCTGCAACCCCAGGGCCGCTTTGCCGCCCGGCCCGTAGTCTACAATCAGCGGCACCGCGGTAGCGTCTACTCCGAGGTGAAGCTCTATCCCCAGATCGGCAAAATATTCTATCAGGGGCATATTATTTATTTTTTTTATAAGGCAGCCTTCGGATTCGGTAATAAAGCCCTTACGGGGGTGAATATTGCGGTCAGGCAGGGCGGTAACGATAAATTCAGGTTTGACCGGCCCTTCCACAAGAAGCATAGCCAAATCTAACTTGCCGTTTGTGCCGCAGCAAATGGTTTGGCAGTTTTCAAACTTTATACTATCGTCTACCGATACGGAACCCCAGATGGGCCGGCCCCCACATTCGGCGTCAAGGTGGTTAAGAATATCCGTGATGTTTATATCATGGGTAAGGGGAAGGATGGCGATTATGAATGACGGATCCGCTTTAAGTTTCCCCCTGGCTTCTTTATAGGCGGCGGATATAGACGCTTTGTAATTTTGCGCCGAAACAGAGACGGCGTTTGAAGCGGAGAAAGTACAGTCGTTACTGGTCAGAATTGCTAAACTTAGCTGATACATGCCGTAGCCGCTGTTATCGGCGCTGCTCATGGTGGTTAACCCGATAACCGGAAACGAAAGAGCTTCACAAATTTTTTTAACCGATCCATTTTCGATAAATTCGCCATGGCAGCTTATAAGACCTGCCGAATTTTGATCTAAGTTTAATTTTTTAATTTGTTCCAGAATTTCCGCAACGGCCTGGTCGGCTTCGTCCAACTCTTCCGTATGCGCACTGACTATCCTTACCATACCCGTTCCTCTTTACAAGACTATTGCGTTTTCTTAAGATTTAAATATATTGGATAGTTTATCAGGTTCCGACCGGAAATACAATGGATATTTTCGAAAAAAAGCGCCGTGCGTCCATGCTTCATTGCTGCGTTTTGGGCTGCCCTTGCACATTCCCCCGCCCCGTGCTATTATACCCTATTCTTGGAGTAAAGACGTAGCTCCCTGGGGTAAAGACGCAGCGCTTTGGAGTAAAGACGCAGCTCCCCGGAGTAAAGATGCGGCTCCCCGGAGCAGATGAATGGAGCGACAAGCCGGATAAATTTGGCATCCGGCCGGATACGCAAGGCATCCGGCTATACAACATAATTATGGAGGTATATATGGCTAAAAAACTGATCCCGTCCTGCGGGCATAAGTACAATCAGTTTTTCCTGAACATTGTCCAATATGTCGGGCACATGACAACGCCCCCGCCGGTGTGGACCCACATCCCCGAGGCGGAAGTTACCGCGCTGAACGACGCCTACGCGCTCTGGTATGCCGGGTATGCCCGTACCTTAAGGCCCCACCTCCCGGCGGACACGGCGGCGATGCACGACGGCTACAACCGGAGCAAGCCGGTCCTGAGCCGCTTCATCCAAGTCTGGTTCCGGGGCTTCCCGGACATCGTAACGGCGGAGCATCTTCTCAACATGGGGATTCCCCCCATCGACCACGAGCGCACCGACACGCCCTGCCCCACCTGCCAGCCCGAGGCGGACGTGGTCTACCCCGGGAGGCACCTGATCGAGCTTGCCGGCATCCGCAAGGTGGCCGGCGTCGGCAACGACCCGCCCGGGGTCGACTACGGCGTGCGCATCTTCTGGGGCATCATAGCCGAGCCCACCGCGGCCGACACGCTCCGCATCAGCGCCCCGCCCGAAAAGGGGGGCGACCTCCCCCACTCGACTTTCACCCACCGCAAGAAGTACCGCTTCAACTTCGAGGGCGATTCGGGCAAAACCGTCTGGTTCAGCCTCCGCTACGAGAACCGGAAAGGCGGCCAGAAGGGGGAAGGGCCCTTCGGCCCGCTGTTTAGCGCCATCATTCCGTAACAAAATCCGGCATCCCTGCCGGATTTTGTCATTGGAGTTTCGGCTTTGCCGAAACTCCCACCCCGCCGCCTTGCGGCGGCGGGCGCTGTCCGGCATCCCTGCCGGATTCAATCATTGGAGACCCATGGATAAAAACGCCTGGAAAAGGTTTAAAACGGCGCGGGAAAAATACCGTTCTTTTGCGGAAAAACTAAACCGGACACTGCCCGGCCTTGCCCATTTTGAACAGGAACTTGTTAACCGGCGTAAAGGCCCTTCGTATACGGTAGAAACCCCGGTGGTATATAACCGGGCTCTGGACGATATTGGGCAAGAGGACGAAATCCGCCTTATTCTGGTTGCCGACAACCCCGGCCGCCGTGAACAGGCCGCGGAAAACCGCCGTTATCTTGTGGGGCCTTCGGGGAAAATTGCCGAAAAGTTTTTCCGTGAACACCCGGAATTAAAAATTGATTTTCGTAAAAACGTAATTATACTTAACAAGACGCCTATACACAGCCCCCGTACCGCAGACCTTGCGGAACTGTGCCGCCTGGGCGGCGGCACAGTGGAAAAAGCGATAGTTGACTCACAAGCGGCAATGGCGGATCTTCTTTTGGAATTTCACAAATGCTTTGCGGAAAACCCGCAAGCGCCCCCCCGGCCTTTAGCCCCGGCGAAAGTTCCGGTGTGGATTATAGGCTATTCTGAAATGAAAAAAGGCGGCATTTTTGAAGCCTACACAGAACGCATAAAAGAACTATATGCCGCCTTACCCGTCCGCAGGGAAGACGTTTTTTTCTACCGCCACTTTTCCATGAACCAGTTTACAATTGATTTGGAAAAGCAGCGGCAGCCCGGCGAAACGGCAGCCGAAACCCTTGCGCGCATAGGCGCAGCCTACCGCAGCCGGGTAATGGGAGCCTATAGCCTTAAGACTTGACCGTAAAGAGCCGCCCAAGCGGCGTTCCGCCCCCTTTGTAAAGGCCCCTCCGCCTTTCAACCCAAAAGAATCTTTACCCCAACCTGGACGCAGTTGTACCAGCGGGTAATATTTGGGAAGTCCGGGCTTTTTTCATGCAGCAGGTTGATGTGCAAAAACGCAAAACTGTCAGCCACATAGAGCGAGAATTTATGGGTAAGGGGAAACGCCCATTTAAGTTCGGCGTTGCTGAAAATGACATTCATCACGAATCCGGGAGTATTAGGAATGGTCCACGCGTCATTGAAACGCACATTAAAAGTCAGAACCTGTTCTTTCTGTTCTTCCGCCCCCGGACCTCCCATAAGCCGGCGCAGCTCCAGGGCAAGTTTGACATTGCCCCCCATAAG
>JAIRLQ010000503.1 GCA_031259345.1 Treponema sp. | reverse complement strand
AAAGGCCGCCAAGCTGGCCGGTCTGTTCCAGCACAAGTACCTTTGCCCCCTTTTCCTGGGCCGCAAGGGTCGCGGCAAAACCGGAAGCCCCACCGCCGACCACCACCACGTCGTAACCGTCAATGGTTACATCTTCGCCGGGAACCGGGGTCCGGGAAACAAGGCCGGCTTCAACGACACAGGCCCTGGCTGCGGCAAGAACCGCGGCGCTGGTTACGCTTGCCCCCGATACGGCGTCTATATCAACCGATTGGGTTTCCAGTATTCTTGCCTCAAGTTTTTTCGCCGCGGCGCCGCCGAGGTCGGGTGTCTCACCTAGCGCCTCCACCTGGACATCGCTGAGGACGCCGTTTTCAACCTTAATGGTGACTTTAACATCGCCCGAATGGCCGGGGATAGTTTCATCGTATGTTCCATCTACCCCTTTTGGTTCTTCGGTGGTTCCGGGTGGACAGCCTGTCAACACCGGAAGGACCAAACAGAAGAACAGGATCAGCAATCCTGCGGTTAATCTTTGCGGATTTTTCATAAAATCTTCTCCTTGTCGCTTGCTTATTTCTAACCCAACGGGTTAATGCCACCGATAGAAAAGCGGATCTCTTACCGTGTCTCTTTGAACCGCCGAACCCTTTCTGTACGAAACAATGGAAAATACTGAGAAGAATAATGATTGGGGGAAATCTGACTATTTGACCGGTTACAAAATACAAATGGGGGACGTTATCTATAGCATGAAACGGGCGATTCAGAACCATCATCGCAATTACAAAATCCTTCCCTTTTGTATTCCCTTTACAAATCTATTAAAATAATACCACGATTCGTAAAAAAAACAACCGATTTGTACAACCGATGAAAAAAAACTGTCAATAATCAGCAAAAATTTCAGCCTCATGGTGACGAGTGTTTTCAAAAAAACTGAAGTTTTGGAAACGCCTCTCTGCTTATACAATTTCCACCTCTATGCCCATGTCTTCTAATATATGGATCCATTCTTCCCGAATACCGTTATCGGTTATCACCACATTAATATCATTCAGATGGGCAAAATAAGCGGGTTTTACTTTATCGAATTTAGTAGAATCCGCCAAAAGAAATTTTTGATCCGCATGTTGGATACAGGTCTGCTTCACCCCAACCTCATAAAAATTAACGGTGGTAAGCTCCAGCTTGCGGTTTATTCCGGCGGTACTGACAAAAAACTTGGTTGCCCTGGTTCGCCGTATCAATTCAATAGTTTCCGGAGATTCAAAAAGCTGGGTATCAGGATGAAAGGAACCGCCCCCGATGATAAAACTCTTTATGGTTTTTTTATGTATTTCCACCAGAGAGTTCATGGTAAAACAGAGGACGCTGATAGAAAAATTCTGTGGTATGTGACGGGCCAGATGCTCGGTGGTGGTCCCGATATCAATGATGATTGTATCGTCCATCTGAATCCTCTTTGCGGCCGCCTTGCCGATCCGTTCTTTTTCGGATATATTGACCCCCTTTTCAAGATCCAGATTGTAGGATTTATAAATAGCCGCTCCATGAACCAGGGATATGATATTGTCCTGCCGCAGCCTTTCCAAATCCCTGCGGATGGTCATTTCCGAGACCATAAATTCCTGTGCCAAATCCCGGATGGACGCCCCGTTTCGTTCACGTAAAACATTGATCATCTGATTGATGCGTCCAAATTTATTATACATGCTCATATTATAGAAGATATTTTTGAAATTTTGTCAAGTTATATGTTGTTTTAGGAACTATAATAGCATAATTTTTGTTGACATTTTATCAAAATGAGTTATAATATGTATACTTTAGCTAGAATAATAACATTTCATGGGAAAATGAATTTTTATGCTTGCATATCGTTATTGGGGTGATAAAGAACTGCGCTTGGAAGAGGCGCCGGCACCGGTTCTCGGCGATGAGGGGGCATTGGTAAAGATCAAAGCCTGTTCGATCTGCGGTACCGATGTCCGTATGTACCGTTTTGGCAGCGAAAAGACCGATAAAGGCCGGATAGTAGGACATGAAATGGTAGGTCTCATTATGGAGCTTGCCCCCGGACTTCCCGGTGATTTTAAGGTGGGCGATTATGTGTCTATGGCCCCGGCCATCGGCTGCGGCGAGTGTTATAGCTGTAGGAAAGGCCATACCAACATGTGCGACCGTCTTGCCACAATGGGCTTTCAATACGATGGCGGGTTTGCGGAGTATGCCGTATTTCCTAAAAAAGCGTTTTTCATGGGGAATGTGTATACATTACCCTGTCTTAACGATGTGGTTCCCTTTACCCTGAGCGAGCCCCTTGCCTGCGTAATAAACGCCCAATCGTATTTGCACATCGAAGCCGGGGCGGATGTGGTGATCTTCGGCAGCGGGATTATCGGCTGTATGCATGCCGAACTGGTCCGGGCGCAGGGGGCAAGGGTGTTCATTGTAGAGCCTTCCGAAGAGCGCCGGCAGCAGGTAAAGGATCTGCTTACTGATGTAACCTTTGTTACCGGTGGAAAAGAGGGCGCCGCCGGGGAGATCATCCGCCTGACCGGCGGCAAGGGAGCCGACGTAGCCATTATCGCCTGTTCAGTGGGTTCCGCCCAGAGCGACGGCCTTCGATCCCTGGCAAAATGTGGAAGGCTCTCGCTTTTCGGCGGACTTCCCGGCGACGGGCTTGGTTTTCTGGACAGTAACCGTATTCATTATTACGAGATCGGGGTCTTTGGGGTGCATGCCTCGACACCGGCGCAGAATAAAACCGCCATGGAACTTCTGTACAGCGGAAAGTTCGACGCCGGGAAATTTATCTCCAAGCGGTATCCGATTTCTAAAATTGAAACCGCCTTTAAGGAAGTGGCGGAAGGTTCCATACTGAAAGCGGTAATCGTGATGGATTAGGGAAGGTAAAACCGGAAATAGTTTCCGATTAGTATATTTTTTGGAGGAAGGCCATGATTGTAAAGCAGAAACCGAAAATTGGATTTTTAGGATTGATGCAGGGGCTGTATGACAAGTCTCAGCCGGAACTTCCCAAAATGCAGGAGAAATGGGCACGGG
>JAIRLQ010000261.1 GCA_031259345.1 Treponema sp. | reverse complement strand
TGGTGGGGGTTTCGTACAACCGGCCCCTTTTTATTGGCGACGGCGTTAAGCTTGAATTTTATGACGCCGGGCATATTTTAGGATCGGCCATGGCGTTTATCACCGTTAAAAAAGACGGCAAAGAAATCAAAATCCTGGCATCCGGCAACTTGGGCCGTAAAAACAAGCCCATTATCCGGGACCCGTCAATTCCCCCGGCGCCGGACTACCTTATTTTGGAAAGTACCTACGGCGACCGCCGGCACGATAACGCCGACGACGCTATGGGCAGGCTCGCGGATATTGCAAAACAGATGGTTAAAAACAGAGGCAAAATTTTAATCCCCTCATTCGCCATTGAGCGTACCCAGGAACTGGTGTATTACTTCCACATGCTTGTTGATAAAGGCATTATTCCCGAAGTTCCGATTTATGTTGATTCCCCCATGGCCACCAACGCCACTACCATTTTCCAGGTACACCCGGAATGTTACGACGAAACAATCAAAGAAGCATTTATCAAACACCACAAAAACCCCTTTGGTTTTAATACCCTGCATTTTACCACCAGCGTGCAGGAGTCCAAAGCTTTAAACGACAGGCCGGGGCCTCTTATTATTATTTCCGCCGACGGCATGTGCGAAGCGGGCCGTATTCAACATCACTTAATTCACAATTTAAGCAATCCCAATACCACTTTTCTTTCGGTGGGGTATATGGCCGAAAACACACTGGGGCGCCGCATCCGCCGCAAAGAAAAAGAAGTTAAAATTCACGGCCAATGGATTAAAAACAACGCGCGGATCGAAGAAATCAACGCTTTCAGCGCCCATGCGGATTATTACGAAATCCTTGAATGGTTAAAAGAGATGGATACGTCAAGGCTAAAAAAAATCTTTATGGTTCACGGCGAACCTAAAGCTCAAAGCGCGTTCAAAAAATACCTGGGCGAAAACGGCTTTCCAAATGTAGAAATTGTAAAATACGGCAACGTGTATAAAATAGACTAACAAGGAGAACATAATGGCGAGGATTTATAATTTTTCGGCAGGGCCCTCAATGCTTCCCGAAGAGGTTCTAAAGCAGGCGGCGGAAGAGGCGCTGGATTACCGGGGTTCGGGCATGTCCGTAATGGAGATGAGCCACCGTTCCAAAGTATACGAGGGCATTATCCGAAAAACCGAAGACTTGTTCCGCGAGCTAATGAACATCCCCTCAAACTACAAAGTGCTGTTTTTACAGGGTGGCGCCTCCCTTCAATTTGCCATGGTTCCCATGAACCTGTTAAGCAAAAACGGCAAGGCCGATTATGTGGTAACCGGAAACTTTTCCGGCAAAGCTTACGAAGAAGCCCGGCTTTTTGGCAAAGAAATTAACCTTGCCGCGACCGGCAAGGAGGAAAAGTTTATACGTATTCCAAAACAGGGGGAGCTTACGCTTAACCCCCAGGCGGATTATGTTCATATTTGCGAGAACAACACCATTTTTGGCAGCAAATGGAAGTATATTCCCGATACCGGCAAGGTTCCCCTGGTTGCGGACATGTCATCCTGTATCCTTTCGGAGCCTGTGGATGTTTCAAAGTACGGCATTATCTATGCGGGGGCGCAAAAGAACATCGCGCCCGCCGGCGTAACTGTGGTAATTATCCGGGACGGTCTTCTTTACGCGCCCCTGCCGGGCACTCCCACCATGATGAACTACAGCATCATGGCGGAGAACGAATCCATGTACAATACCCCGCCGTGCTGGTCAATTTACATTGCCATGCTGGTTCTTGAATGGATAAAAAAACAGGGCGGGCTTTCCGCAATAAAAACCCGCAACCAGGAAAAAGCCGCGATCCTTTACGATTATCTTGACTCTACGGATTTTTACAAAACCGCCATCGTTAAAGAAGACCGTTCCATGATGAACGTAACTTTTAAAACCGGCAACGATGACCTGGACGCCCGCTTCGCGAAAGAAAGCGCCGCCGCCGGCATGAGTAACCTTAAAGGCCACCGTTCCGCCGGGGGTATGCGGGCTTCGATCTACAACGCCATGCCCAAAGCGGGTGTGGAAAAGCTGGTTTCCTTTATGAAGGATTTCGAAAAGTCAAAATGATTTACCTTTCCGGCTTTCATGCCATAGAAGAACGTATAAAATCGGGAAAAAGCTGCGGGGCTTTGCTGGTGGCAAAACCCGGCCCCCGGGCGAAGGAACTTGCATCCCTGGCAAACGCAAAAAAAATCCCCGTAAACCGTGTGGGTTCCACCGACCTTGACAGGCTTGCCCCGGATCACCGCGGCATAGTTCTGGAAGTAGACGAACCAGGGGAAGGCGCAGGGATAAACCTTGAAGAATTTATCGAAAGCCTGGGGGACAAAAAAGATGTCCTTGCGGTAATACTTGATGAAATAACCGACCCCCACAATTACGGCGCAATCATCCGCTCCTGCGATCAGTTTGGCGCCGATATTGTGATTACCCGCAGCAGGCGCACCGCCAGGCATGCCGATGTCGTGGCAAAAACTTCGGCAGGCGCAGCCGCCTGGGTTCCCGCGGCCGAAACCGCCAATCTTCCGCGAGCGGCGGAATTGTTAAAAGACGCGGGCTTTTGGATATACGGCGCCGACATGGAAGGCGAGGCAGTTTATAAAAAAGATCTTCGGGGCAGAACCGCCATTGTTTTGGGCGGCGAAGGCTCGGGGCTCTCGCGGCTTTTAAAAGAAAAGTGCGATGCCCTAATCGCCATCCCCACCCTGGGAAGAATTGACAGTCTTAATGTGTCCGTAGCCGCCGGGGTATTGCTTTACGAAGTGGTGCGCCAGCGCAAACAGGGCTAAATCCAGGTTTGGCGGCCATCGCCCAAAATGGGGATAGGGTCGCCAAGGTATTTGGGTTTGGGTTTAACAATCGTAAAGAAAAACGCCTTAACTCTGGCAAAGTACTCGCGGAATTTCCAGTACCGGAGGGAGCGCCCTTTAAATCTGTCCTGATTCAAGGCAAGCCCGCCGGCTTCCAGCCCCAAACTGCGGGCAATAAACACCGCCCGGTTAATGTGAAATTCCTGGGTAACGATTAACAGGTCTTTTACTTGGAACACATCCCTGGCGCGGTACATGGAGTCCCAGGTGGAAAAGCCCGCGTGATCCATAAAAATGTCTTCCTCGGCAATGGCAGGGGCATTCGCCAGGACAAAAAGCCGCATGGTGTTTACTTCGTCGTAATACCTTTGGCCGTGATCCCCCGAAAGAAGCATCTTCCGCCCTTTGCCGCGTTCCATTAACTCTATGCCGCCGGAAACCCTGTCGCGCAGCACAGGCGAAAGGCTGCCGGCGCGGATCTGGGAGCCCAGTACCAGCACCGTTGTTTTTGGCGGCGCGTCGGCGGCGCTACGGTAAATATATTTTTCGCTCCCTTTTACAATGCCAATATTGATAAGCAGGGTACTCAAAACCATCGCCGCAAAAAGAACGAGCGCGCTAAGAGAAATTTTAAGCAAAACACGCCGGAACCCGGGTAACGATTTTATAAACCTCATACTGTATTTTCCAAAATTATACCATAATATGCTAGTATGAACTTGGCTCAATGGGCCCTGCCCGGGCGGAAAGATGGATTGGCTCTTTTGGGCAAAACTGGTATGATGTATGCCCGGTAGTGTACGCTATAAGCGGTAAACTAAAAGGAGCTAACATCATGATTAAAGTCGCAACTATTGCCGGTTCCGATGCATCAGGCGGGGCGGGGCTGGAAGCGGATCTAAAGACTTTTGAGGAATACGGACTTTACGGCATGGCCGCAGTTACGGTAATCGCCACGATGGACCCGGACACTAACTGGGGGCACAAAGTATTCCCTGTGGAAGAAACCGCGCTGCGCGCTCAAATGGAAACGGTGTTTAAAGGTGTGGGCATGACAGCCGCCAAATCGGGCATGCTGGGCACTTTTTACGCGGTAGACCTTACCTCCGAATATCTTAAAGCCTACAAAATTGACCACTATGTTCTTGATCCGGTGATGGTCTGCAAAGGCGCCGACGAAGCCTTAAACCCGGAACTTAACAGCGCCATTGCTCAAAAACTTCTTCCGCTGGCGGAAGTCGCCACGCCAAACATTTTTGAGGCGGAACAGCTTTCGGGGATACGGGGGATAACATCCATTGAAAAAATGAAAGAGGCTGCAAAAATTATTTACGATACAGGCGCACGAAATGTCTTTATCAAAGGCGGTTCAAAGCTGCCGGGGGCGTCCAAAGCCCTTGACATTTTTTACGACGGCAAAAATTTTGAAACTTTGGAAGCCGGGCTGATTAAAACCTCCTGGACCCACGGGGCGGGCTGCACTACTTCCGCAGCCATTGCCGCAGGCCTTGCCCGGGGGCTTTCGAGCCTTGACGCGGTTGCCCTGGCAAAAAAGTTTATTACCCAAAGCCTTAAAAATTCATTTGCCTTAAATCAATGGGTAGGGCCCGGCAACCCCTCAGCCTGGCGGAAAGACAGCCTCTTTACTTAAGCCCTGGCCGCAGCCCTTCCCTATAAAATGCGAAGGGCCTGACAGGACTTCCGGTCGTTTTACATTTAACTGTCCAGGATCTTTTGTACCATCATTGCCGCCGCTTCTACAATGGCGATATGTTCTTCGTGGTGGATGCGCCCGGCTAAAGCGCCGGGGGTATCGCCGTCCGGAACCGGAACCTTGCGCTGTAAAAGAATCGGCCCCGCGTCAATGCCGGCTGTTACCAGATGAACGGTACAGCCCGATTCGGTTTCGCCCGCGGCAAGGACCGCCCGGTGGACATGTTCCCCATACATTCCCTGCCCGCCGAATTTTGGGAGCAGGCTGGGGTGTATGTTTATCATGCGGCCTTTAAATTCTTCCATTATGTCGCCCTGTAGTATTGAAAGAAAACCGGCATATATAATAAGGTCAATGTTTTGCTTCCGGCAAATATCCAGAATACGCTTTGATAATTCTGCGCGGCGTTCTTCTTTGGGGAGTTTTTTGTCCGGAACTTCAACAAACGCGGGAATACCGGCCAACCTGGCCCGTTCAATGGCGTACACGCCGCTTTTGTCGGAAAGGACGGCGGCGATTTTTCCCGCTCCCAAACGGCTCTGGGCGTCGATAAGTGCCTGAAGGTTAGTGCCATTTCCGGAAACCAGAATCAGGATGTTTACCGTTTTATTCAAAACGCAGTTCCCCGACGCCGCCGCGGCGTTTTTGCACCCTGCCGATTTCCCAGGCGGGGAGATTTAAGCTTTCCAGAAAGGCAGCCGCGGCGGGCAGCTCTTCCGGGGCAATGGCAAGGACGAAGCCTATCCCCATGTTGTAGGTATTAAACATAAGCCGCTTTATATGTTCGTCATTGCCCAGGATTTCATTACCCGCCTTTTGGGCGGCGGCTCCGGTCTCTTTGCGCCCCCCCGCCCCCGCGGCAATACGGGCAAAAATGGGCGGCACTTTCCATCCGCCTGAATAATCTGGCAAAAGCGGGTCGGCGATAAGGGCGTCAAAAAGAAAGCCCTTTTCGTCCACGGGAAACATGCGGGGAATATTTTCGTAAAAGCCGCCGCCGGTGATATGGGCCATGCCGTGAATATCAATTTTTGACATAAGGGCCAAAACAGGTTTTACATAAAGACGGGTTGGCTCAAGCAGGGCAAGGCCCACGGGCATGCCGCCAAAGTCTTCGTTTAAATCGGGGATAGCCTTGCGGATAAGGCTAAAGCCGTTGGAATGGGGGCCGGAAGAAGCGATGCCCAAAAGGGCGTCGTCTTCGCGTATATTTTTACCGTCGATAATATTATCGCGGTCAACAATTCCAACGGAAAAGCCCGCAATGTCGTATTTGTCTTCGTCATAAAAGCCGGGCATTTCGGCAGTTTCGCCCCCAAGGAGCACGGAGCCGGTTTCTTTACAGCCTATGGCAACGCCTTTTACAAGGCTGGCGGCGACATCGGCGTCGAGCTTCCCGCAGGCAAGATAATCCAAAAAGAAAAGGGGGGTTGCGCCGTGGCAAAGCACGTCATTAACGCACATAGCCACGCAGTCAATGCCCACGGTGTCATACTTTTTCATTCTGAACGCAATGTCCAGTTTGGTGCCGACGCCGTCTGTACCGGAAACAAGTACAGGATCCTTCATGCCGGCCCCTGCCCGGATAATGTTTTTTATGGAAAACATGCCGGCAAAGCTGCCCAGGCCGTTAAGCACCGAGTTGTTTAATGTAGAGGCGGCAAGCTTCCTGTATTTGCCCACCGCCCGGTAGCCTTCTTCTATATCAACCCCTGCCTGTTTGTAATCCATGTAAGCCCCTTTTTACCATAACAGAGGGCTTGTCTTTTTCATAGCGGTCCCAGGGCAGGGCAAAAGCATTTACTTCGCAAGAGCATGTACTCCGTAATACAAACAGGGCGCCCGGGCGCTGCTCCGGCTGGGTGCTAGATGGACGAAACTCCTTACGCGCTTCGCGCCCTGTGTATAATCAGTAATGCAATAAACGCTGTAGATAACTCTATCTCCACGGGCGGTGGCAATCACCTACGCAAAAACTATGGAGGAGTCCTCACCAATCGGTGAAACCGATTGGTGTTGGAGTTTGTCTGCGCCAAACTCCACGCATTATTCTGTGTTCCTTTTATTTCCTTACCGGGGCTTTCTCTGCTCATGGGCAATACCTACATTGCTTTTCACTGAAACATTGATACAGGGCGGGTCTCTCCAGCGGGGAATTCCATAGACGTTTTTGCTCCGGTGATTGCCCTCGCCCGGTAAAGCGCGCGAGCAGGTGCGAAGCGCGGCAATACCATAAATGCGGCAGGGC
>JAIRLQ010000248.1 GCA_031259345.1 Treponema sp. | reverse complement strand
AATTTCAAGGAAGTCTGTCTATAATGTGTCTACATTATAGACAGACTCTATATAATCCCCCGGGGTCCGGTTGTTGTCAAGAGTTCCCGTTTGTACCAACACGGTACGCAGAATGCGGTTTTTAGAGGAAGTTTTTACAAAACTGAAGTTTCGCAAGAAGTCTGTTTACCGATAACGCAGGTGATTGCCCCCGCCCGTGTTTAGGTGTTTGCCCTGGCTTCGGCGGCTTTTACAAAGGCGGCCATGCGGAAATCGTCGCCTTTGATGTGGTTTAAAAGCCAGGAACCAATGGCAAGGGTAACTTCGTTGACCAGTTCCGAGGAAGGCCCTTCGCTTATAACGCGTTTTGTCAATTCGCCTACCGTTATCTTAAATTCTTCATGAATACGGCGGTGAACAAGATAATCGGGATAATTAAATTTCTTTTGCAGCTTTTCTTCGTCTCCAAAATGTTTGATAGTATAGGCTGTTAAAAATTCAAGGGTCTGCATAACCGCCTGATCGCCCTTGCCGCCTTCACTGGCTTCTATCATGTTGTTTACGGCCTGAACCAACTGTTTGTGCTGGTTGTCCACAAGTTCGTAGCCTGTTTCAAGAGATTTATCCCACTGGTATGCCATACTTAAGCTCCTTAAAAAAAATTTGCAAAATGGCGCAGACTAAAAGCCTGATGCATTTTACTGTTTTCACGCGGAAGTTGGGGCTGTCCAGGAAGTCGGTTACTTTTCGGGCAGCCCCAACTCTATTAGCCCCCTATTCCAGAGGCGGAAAATAACCCGTGCTGTCCCTGCCCGATTTTTCCATTAGGTAAACCTCCGCATCCAAAGGCAGGTAGGCTCTTCCAAAATCGGTTGGAAGGGAAGAACGGTAGCTAAGAGTATAATAGCCCGAAGCTTTTAAAGCAAGTGTTTTTATTTCCGGAACAATGCCTTCGTTGCGGTAAAGGGACAAAACCTTGCCGCCTGTTTCATCGCAAAGATACTGTATGTCCGCCCCGGGCCTGCCGCCGCCCAGGGTGACGGCGTAAAAGGCGATGCTGTTATTTGCAAGATAGGCTGCCAATTCCGAAAGGGCATAATATTCAAAACCAAAGCTTCCCAAAGTTGAACTTTCAGGCCCCGAAAGGCTTGAGCCCACAAAAACCACCGCCCGCTTTTTTTCGCCCGGAAGCAGGTCTGTTGCCGCAAGGCGAAGGCCAAGGTCAAAGCGCCAGCGGGGGCTGTATGCTCCGCCCCGGGCGGCGGCTTCAAGCGCCACGGAGGGCGTAGAACCCGTTTCGGGGACAAGGGACTCTTTACGGGGCTGTTCCTCTGCCGAAACCACAGAAACAATCCTCGCTCCTGCGGCGCTTATATCCCTAAGGGCGGATGCAAGATCGTCTTTCATGCCCTGAGTTGCCGGGGACCTTTCTACCAGAACGGCAATATCGCTTCTTTCGGAAAAATAGGATGCCCCCAGGAAATTCTGCTCCCCGACGGTTCTGCCCTGTTCGCTCAAAAGGAAATTCCCCGCCCCCAGTCCTACTATAGGACGGCGCAGTCTGTCCTGGACAAGAATTTCCACTTCCAGCAGCGGAAAATTATCCGATACAACCCTGTCAATCTGCACAAAGAAGCCCGATGCCATATCTTCCATACGGGTCATGATGGCGACTTCTCCGGTTTTAAAATCCGCCGCCAGCACGTTGCCGTTTTTGTCAAAATCTACGCCGGTAATACGTACCCGCCCCGGATTGCCCAGAACGCCCAGTTCCCGCATTATGGCCGTTTCCGTATCAATCAGAAGAACCCTGTTCGCGTCGGCCGCCAAAAGACGGCCGTCTTCGAGGAAGCATAAATCTTCCGGGGACTCAAGGCCTTCCCTGATAAAAACACCCTGGTAAGCGCCGTTTTTATCAAAGCTATAAATACACCGGGCTATAGTATCCGCCGCGTAAATGATGCCGTTCCGGGCCGCAAGGCCTGTCAGGGATTTAAAACCCTCAAAACCGGGGATCCGTACGCCAAAAGAAAGAATAAAAGCGCCGGCAGGATCAAATTTGGAAATACGCTGATTCCCGTAGTCGGCAACATAAAGGTAGCCTTCTTCGTCAATCGCCATATTCTGGGGCCCCATAAACTGGCCGGGCCCCCGCCCCTTTGCGCCTATATAAAACTGCCAATCCCCCTGAGCGGAAAGAACGCTTACCCTGCCCCCCCGGAATTCGGAAAGGTAAAGCCGGCCGTCGCTTCCCTGAACCAGGTCATAGGGCCTGTCAAATCCGTTGATGGGCCCCCGTTTTCTGTCCCGGATAATGCCGTTTACATCAATTTTAATTATTTCGTTGCTGCCATACGCTACCACCCAGGCGCCGCCGTCGCCCGCAGGCAGCACTGCCGTCGGCTGGCTGTAAAGAACAATGTCCCCGTTTTTGCTGGGGTATCTCCCGGACTCGATATAGCGGATTTCGTCGTTTGGCACCGGGAGATAGGTTCTGCGGTTTCTGACTGTTTCAGCTTTGCTTGCAAGAAGAATGCCCATACCGGTGGCAAGCCCATAGCCGCTTCCGGCAAGCTCCCACTCCCGCAGGGCGGTCTCCTCAAAGCCGGAACGGTAATACGAACGGCCCAGCCAGTCAAGGATAAGGGGCTCCCCGGGCCTGAAAGAAAGGGCCCGCTCAAAAGAAAGAATGGCTTCGTTAAAAGCAAAACGGTGATACGCCTGCACGCCGATGCGGAATTCTTCCCTGGCGCGCACGGTATTCATGTCCTCACCGGGAATGCCGTCCAGGCCGGGAGTTCCGTTTCCGCCGCCGGCCTGGGGAAAAAGCAAGGGCGCGGCAAAAAGAAACAGCAAAAGGGGGAAAAGCCCCGGCAGCCTATTCTTCACCCGCCGCTCCCGGAGAAAGGAGAAACTATCTTCAAGTGTTCTTTGATTTCTTTTTGGGCCGGGGCGGCTTCCAAAGCCCGGCGCAGCCAGGTACGCGCTTCAAGAATATCGCCGTTTTTATAATAGGCCCAGCCCAAAGAATCCAGGTACGCCGCGTTCTGGGGTTTAAGATCCACCGCTTTTTTACAGCACCGTAATCCCCTTAAAAGATCTATGCCGCTATCCACAAGAACATAACCCAGGCCGTTAAGGGCGGTTGGATTATCC
>JAIRLQ010000257.1 GCA_031259345.1 Treponema sp. | reverse complement strand
CATGGATGCCGGCTGAGTGGCCTCTTACGTTTTTGCTTTGCAAAATCGTAAAGCTAAAAAATGGCACGGAGGCCATTTTTTAGCAGCGCGCGCGCACTGGTCCAGCTAAAGCTGGACCGCATGGTTAAATTCTGGGGCCTTTATTGGCGCTATGCGGCGCCGCATTGGTTCAATTAACAACCTGTGCCTTGGCCGGCAGGGAGGCCGGCTGGACGTATTCTTAGGTTTTTGCAAAGCAAAAACCTGAAGCTGAAAAATGGCACGGAGGCCATTTTTCAGCCGCGCAAGGGATAGGAGCGTGGCGAAACCCGTTGGGTTTCACCACTCACGGGCCTGAGGAATTGGAGCGGAAAGCCCGGTCCCCGGCAGGCGAAACGAAGGCGCCCCGTTAAGGGGCGTTATAATGAGAGATGTAACGCAGGCCCGGCACACAATAACAGCCACGGCTACGGTACTATGCGCGAAGACTTCAGCCTTCGCGGTGTGCCGTTACCGGGGACGCCCTGATCCGAAACTTTAATCGTGTCAAGACACCATTCCCGCTTTTCGTCAGCCTGTCCAAGAAATAACGCCCCCGCCCTCCGACACCCCCGCTGAGACGTCAAAGGCGGCAGCCGGGGGTGGTCACAGGTTCGGAAAGAACTCGGAAAATTCCCCTGTAAACCATTGACTATCTTCGTATTTTTGGGTACATATAAATCATCACAATATTGGGAAGATACTGAATAATACGAAGAAAAGAACGGCGGCGTAGCTCAGTTGGTAGAGCATGCGGCTCATATCCGCAGTGTCATAGGTTCAATCCCTATCGCCGCTAAAAACAGGGAAACGGTCCGCGCATAGCGGAATGTCCTCAGAAGCTCGGGGCGTGGCAGTCTGTTGTATACGGATTTTTTGTATAATTATGCAAAAGTCCCGATTAACGGGTGTGCTTTCGGGGTTTGGAAGGTATAAATATTCATCATTGTGAATATTTATGCCTTGTGGGCGCAAAGCGCAACAAACTCCTGGGTTCTTCGGGTAGTTTCAAAGCCGGGGGTAACACTATGGCGGACAGCCTGAACCTGGACGATTATATCAGGAAAGTTCCGGATTTCCCCAAGAAGGGGATACTTTTTTACGATATCACCAGTGTTCTCGGCAGGCCGGAGGCTTTCCGTTACTGCGTCAAAACAATGGCGGATCGCTACCGGGACCGGGGTATTGACGCGGTTGCCGCAATAGAGGCCCGTGGCTTTCTCTTTGCCGCCCCTTTCGCCGAACACCTGGGTATCCCCCTCATTTTAATCCGTAAGAAGGGCAAACTCCCCGGACAGACCCTGTCAAAGAAGTACCAGCTTGAATACGGCACGGCGGAGATCGAAGTCCACGCCGGGGACGTAAAGTCCGGTTCCAGGGTCCTCCTTACCGACGACCTGGTGGCCACCGGGGGCACCCTGCGGGCCGCCCGCGATCTCCTGGTCGAATGCGGCGCGTCCGTCCCCGAAATTTTCGGCGTTATCGGCCTTCCCTTCCTCAACTACGAAGCAGCCCTGGCCCCCACGCCGGTCCACACCCTCATCCAGTACCAGGGCGAGTAGGACCGGCCAGGCAGGACTGCCTTTATGGGGCTTTATGGGGCTGTGATGCCTCATAAAAAATCTGACCCTGCGCCCCCCGTCCGCCCGCTTGACAAAAATCCGCCTGACCTGTATGGTGTGTAATTAGATTACTTTCCCCGGTTGTGTAATGGTAGCACGGCAGACTCTGGATCTGCTTGTGGGGGTTCGAATCCTCCCTGGGGAAATTGCTAAGTCTTTATCCTATAAAGACTGTCCTATAAAGGACTTAGAAGATGACATTTTTCCAAAAAACGTGAGTTGGGTAGCATCGTGCACGTATCGTGCATTTATTTCTCCATCTATTCGGAGGATGATGCTATGGCCAGACTACAAAAGCCGTTTACCACCCCTCGCCGCAGGGACTCAAAGACGTTTCAGATAACGCTTAATGTCTCAAGTGGTTTACCTTGGAAGGTTTGCCGGGAATGGCGCCGTAAGAGCTTCCAGGAGTTCCCTGATGTTCTAATCCAGTTTCGGAATCCTAAAACCAAGCCCGCAGCGGAGACCGGCGCCTTAGCCCTCATTGAATACCTAAAGAAAAAGCTGGAAGAAGGGACCGCTCAGCGGATCTGTATCGAAGATATTACGGTCGGCGCCTGGATTGAGAAGTTTACCGCCATTGAAACCAGCCCCCGGACAGGGTTCAATGCCTCCCGGAACCGGCCTTATTCTCCCGATACCGTGGAAACCTATCGGGGCTATTACAATACCCACATCAAGGGGGACCCCTTTACCCTGCTGAAAATGGCCGAAGTCGAAGAAGAAGATGTCACGGAGTACATCACCCGGCTGTCCGTTAAGAAACTGGCCGTTAAAGAAGGCAAGGTTGGCCGGCCCATGGGCGGGACCAGGACATTTGCCGGGGTAATCGGCTTGATCCGGATGACTTTCCACGAGTACCAAAAGAAGAACCGCAGATGGTTCAATCCTTTCCAATACATCGATCCACCTGTTGTTAATAGCAAAACCCGGGATGCCCTGCCTGAAGATGAAATGCTCAAGCTGTTCGAGCCGGGGGTACTCACAACCAACATGGAACTGGCGGTCTGTGCCGTCATGTTTTTCTCCGGCCTCAGACGGTCTGAGATTTTCGCCCTCAAACCGGAGGATCTCGACTGGTACACCCCGAAAATCATGGTTCGTCGGGCTTGGCAGAACTTTGACCGGGTAAACAAGGTACTGGGGCCTCCGAAAGGGAAAAAGGAGCGGAAAGCGCCCTTTGATCCTGTCCTACAGGAAGCTATTAAGAAACTTTGGGAAGAAAACGCGAAAAAAGCAAACAAGAAGAAAAAAGATGAAAAAAAAGAAAACCGGCAACATGAAATTGTAATTCTTGACCGGTTTTCCGGCGTATGCTATTATTGGTAATGAAAAAGATTAAACGGCATCGTGCCGAAGAAAAAGTATCTAACCTCCGTCCCATGTAACCGCCGCATTTACAGCACAGGGTTAGGACGGCGCTCAAAATACCGAATACATCCCTGCGCTCTCACTGTTCAGCCGTTCCCAACTCTCGAAAGGTAGTATTTCCGCCTTCTACCCCTTGTCCGCATTGTAGTTCACGCGCCGCGGTTCCGTCAATTCAACTTCAGCCATAAATCTGTCATATTCATCATCCAGGGTTTTTGAGTGTTCACTGATCATATCAAAGTCATTTTTCTGTTTTTGTATATTCAGCGTGTTTTCTTCATCAATCGGCGAAGTGCCGCCGATAATTTTATTTGATTGAACGGTAATTAAATATGCCGCCAGCGCCCCGATCTTCCCGTTAATGGCCATAATCGACGCATTCGTCCTGCCAAAAGTCATATCCGTTTTTTTTCCGTCTTCCTCCTTGCCGGCCGGTTGTTTTTTGGATGTTCTGTCTGTATCATCTTCATCATTGGGAAAATTCGCCATTGTCCCTTCCACGCTCGTATTTATCCAAAATCCTTCAAGCAGCCCGCAGAAACGTTCCTCATTGTCCCCCGGAGAAGAAACCCCTGCCCCGGAACGCCTGCGAATCCTGCTCCGTAGTATATACCCCATGCACTTAATATCCATCTTTACCGTATCAATAAAATGCCTGATGTCAGCCTTGTATATTTTTCCCATGGCCAGTAATACGTCTCTTATTACCGCCATATAAAACTGAAATCTCATATTCAGATATAACGCGCAGTAATCGTCATAGTATGCAAAAAAATATTTTAAATACTCGTCCTGCTTTGAAATTATCCCGTTTATCGTGTCATCTTTTTTCTCATGGTCCAGCATAATTATGTAATCTTTCGTTTTGATCATCCTTTTTCGTATCTGAACAACTTTTTTCCCGGCTGCTTTTGTATCGTTATACATTGCCAAAACTGATTTAGGGGGGAAGAACGCGGGTTTATCATGTACAATGGCTTCGATTATTTCATTTACCGGCGCAATACGCTTCCTGTATTTCGTTTCCAGGACCGCGCAGAAGGCGAAAAGCACGGCGGGAAAGATGGTTACGGCGGCCCAAAATATCGTTACGCCGGAGCCCATAAAAACAGGCAGCACAACAGGTACCACAAGCATAACATAGAAAATGAGCAAATATAAAAAAACACGTCTCGATTTTTTGTCCGACATCGCCGCTCCTTTCCGGAACACCCGTTAGCCAAACATAACCAAAATTTGCCGGAAGCATGTCAGAACCGTGTTAAAATTTGGCAAATTTTAGTAGCCTCCGCTGAAACCGAAAACCGGGGAACCCTTTCTGTTTGTTTACATTGACATTTTCCGGGAAATCCAACAAAAATACGGTATTATCGCCGTCCAGAAGGAAACCCCATATCATCATTTTTCATGAAAACGCAAAACCGTCTGTCGTATCACTATGGATTAGTTCAATAACAACTTGAACAATTGTTTTACATATGTTATAATGTTTTCATCATCTATAAATAAATGGGAGGATGAAAACATTGATGGAAAAACGAATTCAACGGATGATGCCTCTATTGGACGAACGACAAAAGCGGTTGTAT
>JAIRLQ010000242.1 GCA_031259345.1 Treponema sp. | reverse complement strand
CCCCCAAATTCGTTATAATACATGTAATTACACAACATTATTGCGGTATCCCCCCTTATAAGGTAGCTACAGTACATTATGCCACGGAACATAAGAAAATACAAGCGGCGGCATTGCCTGCGGAAATTTAACAAAAAAAATCGGTTCCTAAAGCGTTTTGAATAGCGGCGCCGTAATTTGGGCAAAACCATTCAATAGTCTTATGGAGGCAGCAATGAAAAACTTGGCTTTATTACTTTTAATTCCGGCAGCTTTGGGCTTACAGGCGGCTTGTTCCAAAAATGAAACAAGTGCCGTAACTACATCGAAACTTTTTGCGGAAACAGCCGGCAGTTCCGCCGGGGCCGAAGGCAGAAAGGGCCCTTCCGTGCCCGACCCTGCCGAAACCAGCCCCGCCGGTAAACAGGCGAACCTTAGCGGAATAGACCCGTCCGCTACTCTTGAAGAAATTGCGGAGATTGAAAGATCCGGCAATTTTACACCCGGCCTTGGCGCGTCCGAATCAGCGTTAAGGGAAGCGGCGGGTGATTTTAGCGGCGCCTTAATAGCCGCCTACAAAGAACTTTCCTGGTTGTATGGCTACGGGGGAGTTGAAAAAACCGGGGTAGAAGAGGGAATTCAAAAAGCTCTTTCTTATTTTGAATCCGAAGACATCGATACCGGGGACTTTCGCGGGGCGGCATCTTCGGCGCGGGGGGTTTTGGCGTTTATTAGGGGCCAATGGGAAGAAGCCGCGGAATTATTGAATAATGCGGGAAAAGAAGATGAAAGCCCGGACAGTTTTGTCCAATGGATGAAGCTGGTCTGTGATCTTGAGAGGGGCATTGGTTCCCCCGAAGCCTATGGCGCAATCCGCGCAAGGTTTACAGGATTTCCCGAATACTGGTACCGGGGCGCCCGGGCAAATCATAAGAGGAAAAATATTGCCGCTTCTTATGCCGAACAGTGTATAAATTTAAGTTCCGATGGCCCATTTTCGGGAGAGTGCCGGGTTATTGTAGCCCGGGCGCTTGGCCTTGATGACTCAGGAGATGCCATCAGGTCAAAGGCGGAAATTGTAAAAGCAGTACAGATGTCTGTTTCCGAAAAAGATCCAAAAATTCTTGCCGGCTTATTTCCCATGCTGGATTTACCGGACAATGCCTATACCCACTATGCACTTGGTGCGATGAAACCGCTCTCTGCTTTACCCGGTTTCCGCGAATACTTTGATGAAAAGGCAACTGCGTCGAAAGGGCGTCTGGCCGAACGGCTTGCTTATATTACAAGGGGTTAAAAATGCTGAATAAATCTTTGGGAATTATTTTTTTGATAATTGTTATATTAAGTCAAATATTTTTATCGGCTTGTTCCCCGGACAGGCAGGATAATGAAACGTTACGGCTTTATGTCCAGGCCCAGGCGGCTTATGGAGCCGGGCAGTTTTCCAAAGCTGCCGGTTTGCTTAAAGACTGCGGAGATTTTCCCCCGGCCTTGGTTTTGCGGGGAAAGTCCCTGTTCCTGTCCGATGAAATTGACGATGCCGAAAAATCCCTAAGGCGTGTTTTGCGCCTCAAGCCGGAATCCCCGGAGGCATCTATTTTTCTTGCCCGCATATTACGGGAAAAAAACAAAGACACGGAAGCTGAAAAACTTGTTCAGGCGGTAATAAGCGGCGATCCCCAGAATATCCGGGCATTACGGCTTTTGGCGGATCTCTCCGCGGATAAAGGTGAAGCGGGAAAAGCCGCCGCTTCGGCGTTTCTTGATCGCGCCATAGAGGCTTCATCGGAGTCTGCCCTGGTTTTTATTGATCGGGCCAGGCTCAGGTGGATAGGCGGCAATGCCCAGGGCGCGCTGGATGATTTAAACCGGGCAAGGCTTCTTTTATCCCATGAAAGTCCTTTAAGCGGATCTATCAAAAAACTTGAAGACACAATTGTGTCGGCAATGGCTTTAAATTCACAGGAGGCCGAATCATGATAAAAAAAAGAATAATGAGGCTTGAGGCTGTCCGAACAGGTTTTTTAAACTTTTCGGACAGCCTCAAAAGCAACCTTGGATTAATAATAATGCCGGCGGTTGTTTTGGTTCTTTTATTGTCATGCGGGACTTTCCCGGAAACGGCGCGGTCCCGTTCCTGGTCTCTGGACGAAAAATCCGCGCCGGAAAAAAAGATCTACATTAATAAAGTATATTTTGACGCCGCCGCCGGATGGAATACTTTGGAAGAAGAAGCGTCCCGGGCGCTTCCGCTTATTCTTCTGGAGTGTAATTATCTTGCCGTAGACAGCCCAAAAACGGCCGGCTATGCAGTGGATGTTACACTCAGGGAAAGAGAATACCTTAAAGGGTGGAAAACAAAGCGTTCCCTTTCTGTTGAAGTTTGTATTTGGCCGGGAAACGGGGTTGAAAACGGTATAGCAGTACCTCTTGCCGCGGGAAGCGCAATCATGCAGGGAAGCCAAAGTTTTTCATCTTCAAAAACTTTATACAGTCTTCTGGAAAAAGCGGTAAAGAGTGCGATTAAAGCACTGGAGAAAAATTAATGCGCCGCAGGATACTTCCATTTTTTCTTTTGCTGTTCCTTGCGTTGCGCCTTAACGCGGAGAATGCGGATCTTTCCCTGGACTTTGCGGGCGCGGGCCAAATGGCTGTTTCCGCGTCGGAAGAATTACGCAACCAGTATCGCCGTCATGCCCTTAGGGAAGGCGCCTGGACATGGGGGCTCAGGGCATATTTCCCCCAATTGTCTGTAAGTATTTCAGAAGACGACAGGCTGTCAAAAGTATCCCCCGATTCATTTTTAAAAAGTTACTCTTTTAACCTTACTCAGCTTGCATGGGACGGCGGAAGAATTTCAATGTCCCGAAAGATGGAAAAAGAAAGCCTTAATCTTGAAGGGAGCGTTTTGGAAAGGAGCGGCGATGAAATTGCCGAATCTGCCGTCAGCCAATACCGGCAAATTCTGTTGCTGCGAAAATTAATTGAAATACGCAAAAGGACCCTGGAATCCATGGAAGAACAACGGCGTATTTTAAGCAGGGAAGTTGAATTGGGGCTTGCCCTTTCTTTGGATTTGGCCGGGGCGGATATAAAAGTGGCGGAAAGCAAACTGGAAATACTGTCCCTTGGGCTGAATCTTGACGAAGCGGAACAGCAGTTTGCCGATACCCTTGGAGTAGCAAAGCTGCCGGAACTTTCGGAAGATATAGACTACACCCGGCAATTCAAGCCAATAAATACAAGTATCGCCCGCTCCGTTGCCGAAAGCGGAAACCAGGATTTGGCTGCGGCAAAATTTGCAATAAACCGAAGCCGGATTGAAGCAAAGATGGCATCGAATTCCTGGATTCCTACGATAAAACTTAATGGAGGATTTAGCCTAAGCGGGCAGCATTATCCGTTAAACAAACATAACTGGTCTTTAGGGCTTAGCATTGAATTTTCATCTCCCTGGGTTTCCGGAAGTATTGGCGGTTCGGCAGGATGGGAGCCGCCCTATGACAGAACAGCCAGGCTGCAGAACACTTTTAGCCCTGCGCCGGATCCTTCCGGCATGTTCTCCGCCCGAAACGCCCAGCTTGCGCTGGAACTGGAAAGATCAAATTACAAGCTGCTATTTAAGCAGCTTGGACGCAGGGCCGAACAGGGTGTAGAAAAGTGCGTGATTTTGGAAAAGAAGCGGGCTCTGGCTGTTGAAATCCTGGATCTTGAGGAAAGCAAATATCATTTGGCGGAACTTAATCTGGAGTTGGGAAAATTGACGAGGAATGAATTAATGGAAGCCCGGCTTGAATATGCCGCAAAAGAAGCTGCCGCTGTAGAAGTTGCCGTCTCTTTGCTGGAAGCGGAACGTGAGCTTGAGCGTCTTTTGAACATTGGTCCGGGTGAACTTTCCGCTTTGGCGGAAAGAAATGTATTTAGTGTCTATCCATAAAGCCGGTTACTTTATGGACAGCCCCACTGTTTAAGGAGAAATGACAATGAAAATTTTATTAATTTTAGAAAAAGTTTTTGCAAAGCTCAAGATTCGAAAGAACGCTGTTTTTGCCCTGGCTGTGTGGATAGGCATGTTTTCGTCATGCGGAAACTCCAAATTCACAGCGGTCGGTGAAGAACCGCGGTTTGTACGTACCGCCGCCGCTGTCTTTAGGGACGGCGCAGAGGAAATAAAAGGCTTTGGTTCCATCTCGTTTCAAAGAAAAACAGATATAGCGGCGCCTTCCGACGCAATCCTGAAAAAGCTTCTTAAGAGGGAAGGCGATTATATTAAAAAAGGTGATATAGCCGCGGTACTTGAAAATTATCAAATAAGCCTTGCGGTTCGCAGGGCGGAAAGCGCTTTTGCCCAGGCCCAGGCGGCAATGGAATTGGCGCGGGCGAGGCTTATTCAGGGGGAATTTCAAAGCGAGGTACGTCTTTTGGAAAATAAAAAACTTGCGGAACAACTGGAGCTTGTTAGAAAATCCCTGAATGAACAGCGGCGTAAACAGAAAAATAATGAAATTATTTTTGAAGCGGGCGGAATAAGCGAAGAAGCAATTATTGAAAGCCGCTTTTCTTTAAGTACCGCGGAAGCGGAAGAAAGGCTTATGCAAAAGGAATTGGAATTAAAACAGGTTGGTATAAGAAAAGAAGATCTTGCCGCTGCGGGCTTCCATGTTCCGGAAGATGAAGATGAATTGCGTGGGGCGCTTATAGCATTGTGTACCGCGGATCTTCGCGCCGAAGCCAAGGCGGCAGAGGCAAATTTGGATACTGCCGCCCGGGAACTTGAATCCAACCGGTTTTTGGAATCGGAATTGATAATCAAAAGCCCTTTAAGCGGTATTGTCGGCGTCCGGTATTTTGAGGAAGGTGAACGCCTAAAAAGGGAAGATTCAATCCTTACGATAATTGAGACCAGTGAGCTGTATGCCATGTTTCCCGTTTCGGAATCTGATGCCCCTAAACTCAAGGAAGGTATGACGGCAATTGTCAGCATTGATGGTACAGGCTCGGTATACGAAGGAAAAGTGGATTTGGTTTATCCCCAGGCGGATAGTCAGACTTTTTCGTTTATGGTCAGGGTTTTGCTTCCCGGAGATAATAACGGGTTTCTTAAACCGGGAATGTTTGCGCGAATTACCATACCTGTAGAAAAACAAAAAAATATTATTGTTATTCCGGAAGCGGCGCTGACAGCCAAAAAAGAGAAAAACGGAAAAGTTTTTATTATAAGAGGCAATATACTGTCTGAACGCTCTGTCAGTCTTGGAAGGACATTTGGAGAAGAACGGGAAATTATTTCAGGTGTTGAAAGCGGAGAAGTGGTTGTGCTTAGGCCGGAGCCATCTCTGCGGGACGGGTCTTATGTTACAAGCGCAAACTAAATTTTTATTTTTACCGCTTGCAGTATCTGTAATTTTCCTGGCCGGCTGCGCTTTTGCCAACCTTGAAGAAATCGGCTACAGGACCTATCCGGAGAAGTCTTATACGGTAATCCCCCAGGCGGAAACGTCGCTGAGTGTTCGGTTTGATACTGCCGTTGACAAGGCAAGCGCTGAAGCCGCGATACAGATTTTAAGTCCCATGGGGGTTATTGAGGGAAAGCTCGTTTGGAATAAAAATGAACTTATTTTTGAACCATCTTCACTGTGGAAAGCCGGTATCCGATATGTGATGAGACTTTCAGGAACTGTTTTTTCACTTGACGGAAGGGAACTTATGTTTTCCCGGAACATTCCGTTCTATGCGATTGCAAAGGCGCCGTTGCCCAACTTGGTGTCCTATAGCCCTGAAGACGGCGCTTCTATTGAAGTTTTGAGCGACGGGAATTTGGTTTTGGAATTGCGGTTTTCGCTACCCATGGAAAAACGCAGTGTTGAAACCGCGTTAAGCCTGGATACTCCGGGGGAGAAGATTTTTACCTGGCATGACAATGATACTGTTTTGCGGGTTTTTACGGAAAAACAACTTTCACCATGGACATCGTACCGCTGGTCCGTTTCGGAAAAAGCCCAAAGCTGTTGTTACGCGCCTTTGACGAAGCAGTACAGCGGAGGGTTTATTACCAACAAGGATAAACTATTTCCCCGGGTGCTTAAGATTATACCATTG
>JAIRLQ010000181.1 GCA_031259345.1 Treponema sp. | reverse complement strand
TCGTGTTGTATAACGGCCCTGATCCTTTTCCTGAAGAGAAAACGATTCGGCTGTCCGACAGTTTTGAGGACGTTTCCACTTTAGGGCTGCCGGCCGGTGCGCCGCCGGAGTTGGAACTTGTCGCGCGGGTATACAATATAAACGAAGGGCACAACCGGGAAATAATCGAAAAGAATGAAAAGCTGAGCGGGTATGTTACGTTCATAGCGAAAGTGAGGGAATTTGAGGCCGTGCTGAGCGGCGGCAAGAAAGCGGCGGACATATCACGGGATGAGCGGAAAGAGACGATAAAAACGGCGATCACCCAGGCGGTGCAATGGTGTATCGCCAACGATGTGTTAAAAGGATTTTTTGAAGAAAACGGATCGGAGGTAATCAACATGTTATTCGGAGAATGGAAGCTGGAAGACGCGTTGGTGGTTGAGCGCGAGGAAGGTCTGGAAGAAGGCTTGGCAAAGGGCCGCGAGGAAGGCCGCGAAGAAGGCCGGGAAGAACGGGATACAGAAATCGCCAGAAACGCCCTGAGAGAAGGGTTGCCTGCAGAATTTATCCAAAAAATCACCGGCCTTTCGACAGAGACTATCCAAAGCCTTACGGAATAACCGCGCTGAGGATGGTACCGAAGGGGCCTTTCCCTTGAGGCTGTTCCAAAACCCTTAGACAATCAACAACCTCGCCTTGAAGGGCGGGGTATTAAACCCCTTCGGCACGAATAAATGCAAAACAAAAACCGGCGCGAAGCGCGGAAGGAGTTGGGGCTGTCCAGGAAGTCGGTTACTTCCCGTCCAGCCCTCGCATTTGTTCCCGTTTCGTTAAAACCTTCGCAAATGCCGCATTAAAGAAGCTCTCCGAACAAGTTTTTCAAAAAGTTTGAAAACTTACTTTTCGGACAGCCTCAATCCATCTGGCGCCCCAGCCGAGGCATAGCACGGGCGTCCTGTTTGTATTATAGTATACAAGGAGGTTATGCCTGTGAAAAATAGTATCCTGGTATTGGCGGCGGCCTTTGCTTTTCTTTTTTCACCTATAAAGGCCACAGCGGACCCTATCCCCGATGAAGTTGTCAAAGCTTTTGCGGATGCCGGGCTGCGGCTGCTAAAGAACAGCGTAAGCCCCATAGATTTTACCATTAACTTTATGGATAAAGAAAGCATCAAATTATCGGGCCTAAAGGGAAAAGTTGTTTTTCTTAATTTTTGGGCTACCTGGTGCGGGCCCTGCAGGCAGGAAATGCCTTCCATGGAAAGGCTTTATCAAAAGTTCAAAGATAAAGGCCTTGAAATCGCGGCAGTGAACGGCGGGGAAAATTCCAAAGATGTTGGGGCTTTTATGAAAGCCAACAAGCTGAGTTTCCCCGCGGCCCTGGACAGTTCCGGGGAGATCCATACACGCTACGGAGTTCGGGCGATTCCGACTACGGTTATTATCGACCGCAAGGGCATGATAATTGCCCGCATCACCGGAACCTTAAACTGGGACAGCCCGGAAATCAACGCCGCTTTTGAAACCCTTTTGGCCCGGAAGTAGCGCCACCTTAAAAAAATTACAGCGCTTTGATTATCGCCTCGGCGGCGGCGCGGCCTTCGGCTATGGCCCGCACTACAAGGCTTGCGCCGTTACGGGCATCCCCCGCGGCCCACACTTTTTGGTTCGATGTATGGAAGGTACCCCGGGTTTTAATGTTGCCCCGTTCATCCAGTTCCAGGCCAAGATCGGCTACCGCACCGCCCTGTACTACATGGGTAAAGCCCATAGCCAAAAGCACCAGGTCGGCGCCGATTTCAAAATCACTGCCGGGTATTTCGTTCATTACCAATTTGCCGTCTTTTTTTATCCACTCAATACGGCAAACCTGCATGGAATCAACCCTGCCGTCTTTGGCTTTAAACATTTTTGTGTTAATCGACCAAAGCCTGTCGCCCCCTTCCTGATGGGAACTTGATGTTTTAAGCACCGTAGGCCAAAGCGGCCAGGGCGCGGAATCCGGCCGGTGTTCCGCCGGTTTTGGCATAACTTCAATCTGGGTTACTTTTAGGGCGCCTTGGCGGTTTGCGGTCCCCACGCAGTCCGAACCTGTGTCGCCGCCGCCTACAACCACCACCCGCTTTCCGTAGGCGGTAATGGGGCTTACCCCTTCGTTGTTTTCTTTGCTTATAACCCGGTTTTGCAGCGAAAGATAATCCAGCGCCTGAACAATCCCCAAAGATTCCCTGCCCGAAACTTTCAGATCCCTGGCGTCCCTGGCGCCTATGGTAAGAAGCACAAGATCGTTTTCGGCTTCAAGCTTTTTTGGATCCATAACTCTACTGTCTTTTGCGCCGGTACCAAAAGCAAAGGGCGCCTGGCCAACACGCACGCCGGTTACAAAAACAACGCCCTCCTCTTCCATAAGCCTGACGCGGCGATCAATAAAACTTTTATCCAGTTTAAAATCGGGAATACCGTAGCGAAGGTAGCCGCCGGCTTTTCGATCCCCTTCGTAAACCGTAACAAGAAAACCTGCCCGGTTCAAAAAGTACGCCGCGGAAAGACCCGCGGGGCCTGCGCCGACAATGGCAACTTTTTTTCCGTTCCGTTTTTTGGGAGGCCGCTTGACAATAAGCCCCAGGGAAAAGGCCTTTTCAATTACCGCCAATTCATTCTGCCTTATGGTTACAGGCTCATCGTTATAGCCAAGTACGCATGAAGCTTCGCAGAGGGCAGGACAAACCCGGCCGGTAAATTCCGGAAAGGGGTTTGTATCCTGCAATACGGCCCACGCGCCTACCCAGTCGCCGCGAAAAAGACGATCCTGCCATTCGGGCATAACATTATCGATGGGGCAGGCCCAATGGCAAAAAGGGACGCCACAGTCCATGCACCGCGAAGCCTGGAGCCGTCTGTCTTCGTCCGGAAGCTGAACTTCCACTTCCGAATAATCATTAATTCGTTCCTCAACCGGTCTATACCCGGAAACTTTTCTCTTTATGGTTAAAAACCCTTTGGGATCGCCCATGGTTTACTCCTATAAAAAGCGGCGGTATCGCCGCTTACGTTAAATCGGACATTAACACGAAGGGTTAATGATTACTCCTTAAGCCCTGTCGCCAATTTCTTCAAGTTCACGTATCTCGTAGAGCTTCCTGTCCAGTTCCGCGAGCTTCATCTGCTCCAAAGCCCGCTTGTATTCAACAGGCAGAACTTTAATAAACTTTGATTTATTTTCGACCCAGTTATCAAGAATGGCTTTTGCATACGCTGAATCGGTCCAGTACACATGTTTTCGAATTTCTTCTTTTACAAAACTTTCATCCTCTTCGTTGTCCAGGCCCGAAAGCTCAACCATGCCCCGGTTAAGAAAATACTCAAAATTGCCGTTGACATTAAGCACATAGGCAATGCCTCCGGACATACCGGCGGCAAAGTTACGGCCTACCGCGCCCAGCACCACAAGGCGCCCACCTGTCATGTACTCGGCGCAGTGATCCCCTGTACCTTCCACTACCGCAAATGCCCCGGAGTTTCTGACGCAGAAACGTTCTCCCGCAATGCCCGCCGCGTAAAGTTCCCCAAAAGTGGCTCCATATAGTACCGTGTTTCCCAGGATGATATTTTCGTTTGTTTTAAAAGCCGAGCCCGGAGGGGGCATCGCTACAATACGGCCCCCGGAAAGGCTTTTTCCCAGATAATCATTGGCATCCCCGGTCAGGCGGAAAGTAATACCCTTGGCAAGGAAGGCTCCAAAACTTTGCCCGGCGGAACCGGAAAAATCTACCGTTACAAAATTTTCGGGGAGGCCGCCGCCGCCAAAGCGTTTGCTAACCTCATACGAAAGCATTGCCCCTACCGCGCGGTCTGTGTTTTTAACGGGAAAGCGCAAAGCCGTGGGAATCTTGCTGTCCAGGGCCGCCAAACATTTTTCTATTAACCGGCGGTCAAGCACATTGTCAATTTTGTGGATCTGATCCGTTACACAGTGAAGCTCCTCCCCGCCGGGAATATTCCCGGGGCCGGAGGGTTTATGAAGAATAGCGGAAAGATCCACGCCTTCGGATTTTGCTTTGCCGCTCTTTCTTTCGGCCAGGAGATCCGAACGTCCCACAAGATCGCTAAAACGCCTAAAGCCCAGAGATGCCATTATCTCCCTGGTTTCTTCCGCAAGGAAACGGAAAAACGTAACAAGATGATCCGGTTTACCGGTAAAGCGTTTCCGCAATTCCGGGTCCTGGGTGGCAACCCCCATAGGACAGGTATTCTCGTGGCATTTACGCATCATCACGCAGCCCAGAACAATCAGCACCGAAGTGCCAAACCCAAATTCTTCCGCCCCCAGCATTCCCGCAATTACAATGTCCCGGCCGGTCTTTAGCTGCCCGTCGGTCTGGAGCCTCACTCTCCCACGAAGGCCGTTCCTTACCAGCGTCTGGTGAGTTTCGGCAAGCCCCAATTCCCAGGGGAGGCCCGCGTGGCGAATACTGGACTGGGGGCTCGCGCCGGTGCCGCCGTCGTAGCCGGAAATTAAAATATTGTCGGCGTGGGCTTTTGCAACCCCGGCGGCGACAGTGCCTACGCCGCTTTCGGACACCAGCTTGACGCTGATCCGCGCATTGGGGTTGGCGTTTTTAAGATCGAAAATAAGCTCCGCCAAATCCTCTATTGAATAAATATCGTGATGAGGCGGCGGGCTTATAAGGGTAACCCCCGGCGTCGAGTGGCGGGTTTTGGCGATATGAGACGCCACCTTGTGCCCCGGAAGCTGACCGCCTTCGCCGGGCTTTGCGCCCTGGGCAATTTTAATCTGAAGCTCAATGGCATTGGCAAGGTATTCGCTGGTTACTCCGAAGCGGGCGGAAGCTACCTGCTTAATGGCGCTACGCAGCCAGCGGCCGTCGGGCAAGGCCGGAAAACGTTCAGGGTCTTCGCCGCCCTCGCCGGAATTGGAACGCCCGTGAATGGAATTCATGGCGCAGGCTATGCTTTCGTGGGCCTCTTTGGAAATGGAGCCAAAACTCATGGCCCCTGTGGTAAAGCGTTTCATAATCTCTTCACCGCTTTCCACCTCTTCGATAGGGATAGCCGTGCCGGGAACAAAATCCAGCAAACCCCGGATTACATGGGGAGAGCGGTTTAAAGTATTGGCCGCGGCGGTAAACTGTTTGAACTTGCCGTAGTCGGCAGTGCGGGTGGCCCACTGCAAAAGATAAATGGTCTCGGGGTTCCACGCGTGCCGCTCGCCGTGCTTGCGCCAACGGTATTGTCCCAAGCCCTGGACAAGAAGATCCTCCGGAACAGGAACAGGGTCTGCCCTGGCGGCAGCTTCCCGGGCGGCCCGCAGGGGCGCAAGGGCCTCTTCTTCCAGCTCCGGAAAACCAAGGCCGCCAATACGGCTTAAAGCGCCGCAGAAGCATTTGTCGATAACCGAAGACGAAAGGCCGACAGCCTCAAAAATCTCGGCGCCCCGGTAACTTCGCATGGTACTGGTTCCCATCTTGGACATGATTTTGAGCATGGCTTTGGAAAGGCCCTTAATGTAATGGCTTTTGGCTTTTGCGAAATCACCCGGGCGGCGGTTTACCGAATTTCTGCACAGGGCCGCAAGGGAAGAAAGGGCGCCATAGGGCGTAATCAAATCCGCGCCAAAACCAAAAAGCAGGGCAAAGTGCATAATCTCCCTGGGTTCAGCGGACTCTATAATAATTGAAGCCTGCATGCGGCGGCCCATACGTATAAGCCCGTGATGTACCGCGCCCGCGGCAAGCAGGGCGGGAATTGGCGCCCTGTGCGAATCCTGCTTTAGGGCTTCCCTGTCGGATAAAATTATAAGGGAAACACCGGATTCCACAGCAATGGCACTTTCCGAAACAAGCCTGTCTATAGCCGTTTCCAAAGCCGATTTTTCTTTCCCTTTGTTTATTTTTTTGCTGACAAATGTCGCATCCAGGGTCCTGTGCTTATATACCGGGGGCTTAAGTTCTTTTAAGGCAGTCAAATCCTGAGGGGTCATAATGGGATTTAAAACTTTTATCCTGTGGCAATGGGCTTCGGTCTCTTCCAGAATATTTTGCTGGGGGCCCACAAAACTTGTCAGGGTCATCACCAAATCTTCGCGTATGGAGTCTATGGGCGGGTTTGTAACCTGGGCAAAGTTTTGCTTAAAATACGAATAGACCCGCTGGCTTTTGTCGGAAAAAACCGCCAGGGGGGTATCGGTCCCCATGGAGCTTGTGGGCTCCTGGCTTGAGACAGCCATGGGGAGTAAAAGATTTTCCCTGTCTTCCCGGGTATATCCAAAAAGCCGTTCCATATACAAGACTTCGTTTTCCGTTTTGATTTGGGCGTCCCCGAAGATGGGGAAGTCCGCGGTATCGCCGGCTTCACCGGAGGAGCCGTCCTCCAGCGGTTGGGGGGCTTTTCCTTCGCTTACCGCCAAAGAGTCAAGTTCCTGTTTTACTGTGATGACCTGACGTCCCGTCCACTCAGCATAGGGCCGGCGGGTATAGACGTTACGTTGGGCTTCGGAATCCGGAATGATCCTGCCTTCTTCAAGATCCACCA
>JAIRLQ010000098.1 GCA_031259345.1 Treponema sp. | reverse complement strand
GATAATCTCTATTTGAATTACCCCGGTTATGTCCCACATTTGTGCATGCAATACCGAATCGCCGTTCTTCTTCTTTGTCATTGTAGAGATAACGGATAAATAATTCACAGGTTTTATTGGTACCGAAGTCCATGCTTATACCTCTTTTAAGAAATTTTATACTGTTTTGTCCATTTTTTCAACAAAAAAAATCAAAAAATCCATTTACGGCTTCTTACAAGGAGATTTATCCTTATTGAGACTCCGGAGGGTTATCATGACAATGAGCAAGATTAAAGAATCGGGAAAAGTCGGGGTGATGATTGTCGGCCACAGGGAATATTGGCCGCAATTTAAGGGACAGCGGGAAACTGAAATCGCCTCGGGAGAGAAATTTGAAGCCGCCCTGGAACGGTTTGGCGTCCAAGTGATACGGTATTTTGCCGATGATGGTACACAGATGATCGATAGTCCGGAAAAAGCTTTTGCCGCCGGAATCTACTTTAAAAAGAATGATATAGACCTCTGTTTTATTTATCTGCCCGGTTACGTTGCCTCCGGCCGGTATGTTATAGGGGCAAAGCAGGTTTCTTGTCCGGTTGTGCTGGTGGGTCATCAGGTCCACTACGAGTTGGGCTCTACCCCTGTAGGGGAATCAAACGCCAAAGGCGGACCCTGCTGTGTTACCGAAGCGTATAATGCCCTGGAACGCTCCGGTATAACACCTGCGGATTTTATTTTTGGCAGACAATCCGGATCCTGGTACGGATTCAAAATGGAAAAGAGCCTGGAAGAATGGTGCCGGGTTGCGGATATACTTCGGGCATACAAAGGCGCCATCTTCGGACACATGGGCCACAGCTATGAAGGTATGCTGGATATGAATTTCGATCCTACGACCTTTACCCGTTCTTTTGGCGTGCATATAAAGATGCTGGAAATATGTGAACTGGCGGAGTACGTAAAAGGCGCAACCGATCAGGAGATAAAATCAAAGTTAGAAGAAATAAAAGAAAAATTCACACTTCTCGATCCTTCTTACGATCCTACAACTGTTCCGATAAAAAAGGAGGATCTGGATTGGGCAGCTCAATGCGCGGTGGGATTGGAAAAGATGGTAAAGAACAATAATTTGTCCGCCATGGCCTATTACTATGAAGGACGGGATAACTACTACGAACGGGTTGCGTCGAATTTGATCATCGGAAACTCTCTTTTGGAATCAGAGGGGGTCCCTTTGGCGGGAGAATCGGACATGAAAACCTGTATGGCTATGTACACCACTTCGTCCATGGGAGCAGGGGGTTCCTTCGCCGAATACGGAGTAGATATGCTGGATGATATTATGCTGGTCGGACACGACGGCCCTCATGACATTAGAATAAGTGAAGGCAAACCTACTATTCGCGGTTTAGGTGTTTATCACGGTAAACGGGGACACGGTGTTTCCGTTGAATTTAGCCTTAAAACAGGTCCCATTACAATGCTGGGACTCAGTACCGATGTCTATTCAAAGTTCAAATTCGTTTGCGCCGAAGCGGAGAGCCAAAAGGGTCCGATCCCCCAAATGGGTAACACCTGGACCAGGGCCGCTTTGAACCGGGATGTGTCGGAATTCGTAGTGGATTGGGCAAAAGCGGGAAATACACATCATTTGGCGCTTTGTCTTGGCCACCGGAAAGGCGTTATAGAAAAATTGTGCCGGGTACTATCCGATGTGCAGTATGTACATGTACGGTCTGAATGAACGGAAGTAATAGCGAATGGAAAACATTTCCGAAAGCCGGTAAATTTTACCGGGTATTCTGTTTTAAATAAATTTCCATTTTATAACGGAAATTTATATAAATACTATTAATGCATGGAGGAGTAAAATGATGAAACGATTTACAGTAGTGTTGATGTTACCGGTGTTAATGTTAACGATGTTTAGTTGCAGCAAAAAGGAAAGTACAGGCAGCACCGGCGGAGAAGCGGTTTCGGAGGCTGAAAAGTACGTAGTCGGTTTCGCCAATATCGCCGAAAGTAATCAGGTGGCTATCGACCTGGGTGACTGTATTGTAGAAGAATGCGGAAAACTCGGCATGGAAGTTATACGGGTAAATAACAACTTCGACGGCGCTACGGCGGTCAAGAATGTCGATGATCTTCTTACCATGGAGATTGACGCCCTTATTGAATTCAATGTTGACCAGAGTGTTGCCCCGGTTATTATGGAAAAATGCAATGCTGCCGGCATACCTGTTTTTGCCATTGATATTGCACACCCCGGCGCTACCTTCTTCGGCGCGGACAATCAGTACGCGGGAGAAATTGCCGGTGAATATATGGGCCAACTGGCAAAAGAATTGTGGAATGGACAGATAGATGCCTTGCTCCTTGTGGATCAAATGGCTTCAGGCGAACTGCCCCGTAAACGTATTCTGGGATCGATCCCCGGCATTCAAAAGGTAATTCCCGGGTTCACTGAGGACAAGGTGTTCTTTGTAGAAGGCAAGCAGGATGCCGGTACCGCCCAGCAGGTGGTCTCGGATTTTCTCTCCGCTCATCCTGATTGGCATCACATCTTAATCTGCGCTTTACATGATGACGGTTTCCGCGGCGCCTGTGCCGCCGTCCAGGTAGCCGGAAGGCAAAACGATGTACTGGCTGTTGGGCAAAATGAAAGCTTCTTTGTCGAATATGCCCGGGCTAATCCCAAAGAAGATTTTGTACGCGGTGCGGTTGGGTTTTTTCTGACTTCATACGGAAAATGGCTGGCCCCCGCAGTGAAGGACAAGCTTGACGGTAAGCAGGTTCCCGAGAACGTGTATGTAGAACATGTAGTAGTCACCAGGGCCAATTTGGACGAACTGGGTTTATAAAAACAAAACCGCAGAGGACAGATCGCCTGACTTTTTAGGCGATCTGTCTCCGCATAACGTAAAGGCAGATTATGGAAGGGCGGATCGTTTTTAAAGCAAGTAATATCTGCAAGTCTTTCCCCGGTGTTAAGGCATTGAATGACGTTTCATTTGAGTTGAAATCCGGTGAAATATTCGCCCTGTTGGGGGAAAACGGCGCGGGTAAATCTACTTTCATCAAGGTGATGTCCGGAATTTATCAGCCCGACGAAGGCGTCATGGAGATAGACGGAAAATCGGCTGCCTTTCCCACGCCCCGTAGCGCTTTTGATGCGGGTATTTCTGTTGTACACCAGGAACTCAACTATATCGCGGTTCTTTCTGTCGCGGAAAACATTATGATGTCCAATCACCTGGTTAATAAGCTTGGTATGGTAGATTGGAAACGGATGTATGCTGAATCCAAAGAAGTATTGTCGAGATTAAACCTGGATATTGATCCGCATAAAATTATGCAGAGTTGTTCTACCGCCGAGAAACAGCAAATTGAAATCGCCAAAGCTCTGTATTGGAAAGCAAAGATTCTTATTCTTGACGAACCCACATCGGCTTTAAATAACGCGGAAATAGAGAATCTGATGCACTATCTGGAAATAGTAAAAGAATCCGGCGTTGCCATTGTGTATATTTCCCACAAGCTGGAAGAAATTTTTCGTATTGCCGACAGGGTTGGCGTACTGCGTGACGGACAGCAGGTCGGCCTCATGAATGTTAAAAATACTACCCCGGATAAGTTAATATCCCTTATGGTAGGACGTACCATAAGGGATATGTACCCAAAAGAAAACAATGCCCGTGGCGATGTGATCATGAAGGCAAATAATCTGGGTAACCGGGTACTCAGGAATATCAATTTCGAAATCCGCTCCGGCGAAATTCTCGGAATCTATGGGCTTTTGGGTTCAGGCCATATCGAACTGGGTAAGATGATCTTCGGTGATATGCCATATTCGGAAGGATACATCGAGGTAGAGGGGAAAAGGGTCCGAATTAGAAATCCCAGCGACGCTTTACGGGCGGGTATTGCTTATGTCCCAAGCGAGCGAAAGACAGAAGGGCTGGTGTTGATAGAATCAGTACAGCAAAACATCGTAACGGTGTATTATGAGAAAGAAAAGAAAAAATTGGTCAACACGACATACAACAAAAACTCTTCGACACACTGGATACAAAAACTCAGGATAAAAACACCTTCGCCTTATACGCCAACGGCTTCTCTCTCCGGAGGAAATCAGCAAAAAGTTGTATTGGCTAAATGGATGGAGGTAAATCCTAAGGTTTTAATCATGGTAGATCCAACCAGGGGAATAGATGTGGGCAGCAAGACTGAAATATATCAATTGTTGGGGGAATTCTGCAAGCAGGGAATTAGCATAATCATGATAACATCAGAAATGCCGGAATTGCTGGCTATGTCCGATCGGGTACTTGTTATGTACCAGGGGCGGGTAAACGGCGAATTCAGCCGGGATGAAGCAGATCAAATCAAAGTCGTATCCGCGGCGATAGGAGGGAATATCTAATGAACTTAAAGAAGAACAAACTGCTGGACAATATCAAGTCACTGGATTTTCTTTCTATTCTTATCGCATATATTATTGTAATTGCGGTTTTTGCGCCTTCATCCCGTCATTTTCTTACAATACGTAATTTTTTGAACGTTGGGCAATACGCCGCTGTCATTGGTACCATGGCTACCTCTATGACCCTCATCATTGTATCCGGGAATATTGACATTTCATTGGGGTCTATTGTCGCGCTATCCGGTATGTTTGTGGCAGCCTTTACCCCATCCGATCCGGGTAATATCGGCGGCCTTCTCTTCGCGATGTTCCTGGGAGTACTTACCGGTGCTGTCTGTGGATTAATAAATGGCTTTTTTGTTACCAGGGTAAAAGTAAATGCTTTTATCACATCAATGGCTACCATGAATATTTTCCGTGGACTTGGGTATATTCTTTATAAAGGTAAAAGCATTAGTGTTACCAATCCCGGTCTTGGAATTATTGGCCGGGGCCGTCTGTTCGGTGTCTTCCCGAATACCCTTATTGTTCTGGCAATCTCAGTAATAGTTTTCTGGTTTATTGCAAAATATACGGTTTTTGGCAGGCGAATGTTCATTATTGGGGGTAATCCCACTGCCGCGTTTCTTTCCGGTATTAAAGTGGATAATTCCGTTTTGTGCATTTTCATCATAAACGGCGCCATGACCGGGCTTGCGGGTGTCATGACAACTTCACAGTTGGGAGCCGCCCTTCCTCAAGGGTCTTCGGGTCTTGAATTCCAGGTAATATCCGCCATAATTCTGGGTGGCGCCAGCCTCTCCGGCGGCAAGGGTTCCATGATAGGTTCCCTGTTTGGAGTATTGCTTTTAGCCACCCTGAATAATGGCATGGTCATGATGAAAATACCCGCTTATTGGCAGTTAGTTGTAATGGGAGTAGTACTGATTTTGGCAGTATCCATTGATGTACTTAAGACAAGAAGATTTTCCCTGCAAAAATAAGGAGTGCAAAAATGATAACAAGCATAAGTCAAAAGGCAAAAGTCGGCATCATGATATGCGGTCACCGTGAATATTGGCCCCAGTTTCCCGGAATGAAGGAAGAACTGTTGAAGAACGCGGAGATCTTTAAGGGATATGTAAATATAACCGGCGTTGAAATTTTCTCTCGTTTTGTAGATACTGTTGAAGATGCCTATTCTTTCGGGGTCGAACTTAAAACAGAAGATATTGATATTTTGTTTATTTATCTTACTACTTATGTGGCTTCAGGCCGTTACGTTCAGGGCGTATTGCGCGCCTCATGCCCGATAGTATTGGTAGGTTTGCAGCAACCGCTCGATCTTTCCAAAGGTGTAACTCTCCAATCCATGACCGGTTCAGGTTCTCCATGTCAAATGCCCGAGGCTTACAATGCCTTTGTTCGTTGCGGACAGCCCGCGGTAGATATTATCTTTGGAAATCTAGTCGGTGATGATAGGGTTAAACGTCGCATCGAGGAATGGTGTCGGGCGGCTAACGCGAAAAGGGCGCTTAAAGGGGCTATTTTCGGTTATATGGGCCACAGTTACGAAGGCATGTATGATATGAATTTTGATCCCACAGCCATTACCAATACATTTGGCGCCCATGTGAGACAACTTGAGATGTGTGAATTAGTTGAATATATCGAAAAATCCACACCTGAGGAATTGCAAGCGAAATTAAAGCAAATTAAGGAAACTTTTGTGCTTTTGGATAAGAGTGCGGATCCAACCACAAAGGATATCGACATTTCCGATCTGGAATGGGCTGCTAAAGTGTCGGTAGGATTGGATAAACTTGTATACAATAATGGTATTTCCGGTTTCGCATACTATTATATGGGCGAGAACAACAGTATTTATGAGCGTACGGCTTCCAATTTAATAATAGGCAATTCCCTGATGACCGCTAATGGCATTGCCATGGCTGGTGAGGGCGACATGAAAACATGCCTGGCCATGTATATTACCAGTGCCCTTGGCTGCGGCGGTTCTTTCGCCGAGTTGTGTTCCGTAGACTTCAAAGCTGATGTAGTTATTGTTGGGCATGATGGCCCTCACGATATCCGGATTAGTGATAAAAAACCAACTATCCGGGGTTTAAGCCTAATGCACGGCAAAAAAGGTTACGGCGTATCGGTAGAATTTTCTATCAGACATGGGCCCATGACTATGGTAAGCATAGGTTCCGATGAAAATGGCCAATTTCACTTTATCATCGCCGAGGGGGAAAGCCAGGCGGGTTGGGTTCCGCCTGTTGGCAATACCCTTACCCGGGGTTACTTCGGTCCCGATGTAGCTTCTTTTCTGGAAGATTGGTGTAGAGCAGGCGCCTGCCATCATCAATCACTGGCAATAGGTCACTGTGGTGACATGGTGGAGAAATTCGGCAAGCTCATGGGTATTAAAAGCATCCGTTTGCGCTGATTAACAGGATTTTATTCGAAAGTCTGGTTTAATATCCCGCGGCTTGCCGCGGTTCAAACAACGTATTGCTTTCAAAAACTTGGTATTAAACCAGACGGTATAATCGGACCAAAGTTCCGCAATTCCTTCTCGAATGAGTCTCCGATCCGAAAATTGCTCTATGCTCCGGATGCTCCGCCGGTTGATAGACCGGTGATTTAGAGGGCTGGCGATGCAATGTGGTAACGGAATACCGGCCGGCCGGTTGTCCGCCGGAGCTTTTGGCAGTATACTGGAGGCAGGAGCGTATATGGGAACCTTTACGGAAGAAATTACCCTGGCCAATGCCAGGGATATTGGTAATGCCAGAGACGGACTTATTCTGGATACAAAAATCCGCGCGGTTACGTTGGACGCTGTGCCCGACACCGGCGCATGGACACTAATTATCAACGAGGAAACCAGGCAAAAGCTGGGGCTTGCCATCCTGGAAACGGTGAAGTCCAGCCTGGCTGATGGCTCCACCACCCAATACGGCCTGACCGAGCCGGTGGAAATCCGCTGGAAAGACCGCCGCACCAGCCAGGAGGCGGTGGTCATACCCAATGCCAGCGACATTCTTCTGGGAGCGCTGCCCCTGGAGGGTATGGACCTGTACGTTGACCCGGTAAACCAGCGTCTCGCCGGTGTTCATGGCGATCAGCGGGTGCATCTGGTCAAATAGGAACGCGGCAGTCTCCCGGCCAGCAATTCCGAATTCAAGATAACTACCGACCACATTGCGTCACGAAAGCTCGTGAAAGGAGGAAGCGGGGCCCTATGGGTTAGGGACAGGAGTGATGGAATGAAAAGGCACTCCTGGAACTAAGCGAAACTTTTTCTTGTCAAGGAGTTTAGGCACTGTTGGCAAAGGAGTATTTTAAGGAAAGCGACCAGGATGAATCCGAGGAAGTTCTCATATCACTCTTTTCATAGCGTACCGTAAGCCGGCGGTTCTCTTTGATCTTCCCGAATACCCGCTCAATATAAGAGCGTTTCCGGTATTTCTCTTTGTCATACACTATCGCTTCCTTCCGGTTCTTCCGTCCCGGTATCACCGGCACGTTGTTGTTCCCCTCCAGCATCCGGCGAAACTCATCGCTGTCATAGCCCCGGTCCGCCAGTACCACACAACCTACTACCTCCCTT
>JAIRLQ010000077.1 GCA_031259345.1 Treponema sp. | reverse complement strand
CTTCCCATGTCTTTATTCCCCCCACTCCGGGGCCGATTGCCGCCGCCAATACCCTCTTTGGGGAGAGGGCCGGGCAATACCTGCTTCTGGTGATGGGATTGGGCCTTGTGGTTTCCGTTCCTGCCCTGCTAGGGGCGTTCCTGTTTAGCCGCTATATCGGCACTAAGGTAAAGTCGGTAGAAGATGTCGAAATTGATTCGGTTACCAAATCCTACGAAGAGATCGTGGCGGGTTACGGAAAGATCCCCAACGGCTTCCTTTCCCTGGCGCCTATCATTGTTCCCATTATCCTTATGGCCCTGGGTTCCATTGCGGCTATGGCGGGGTGGACGGGCTTTGCCCTGCGGCTTTTCAGTTTCCTGGGGACTCCTATTATCGCCCTGGCGGCGGGGGTTCTTTTTGCTGTCTGGCAGATTGCGGCGGTTAACAAATTGGATAAGTTCTACGAAACAACCAACGAGACGTTAAAAATCGTCGGCCCCATTTTGTTTATCACCGCGGCGGGCGGTGTCCTGGGCCGGGTTATAGCTTCTACCAGTATTGTTGCCTTTATCACCGCTAATGCTTCTTCCCTTGCGGTGGTGGGGATTTTCTTCCCCTTTATCCTGTCGGCGATCTTAAAGACTGCCCAGGGGTCTTCTACGGTGGCCCTGGTTACCAGCGCCGGTATTGTGGCGCCTCTTTTGGGTACCCTGGGGCTCGATTCCCCGGCCCGCACCGCCCTGGCGGTAATGGCAATTGCGGCCGGCGCCATGACGGTGTCCCATGCCAATGATTCTTACTTCTGGGTGGTTACCAACTTTGGCGGCATGACGCCGGAGCAGGGTTACAAGACCCAGACTACGGCAACGTTGATCGAAGGTATCTGCGGTATGGCCGGTGTGTTTGTTCTTTCCCTGTTTTTAAGGTAGAAAAGAAGCGCTGAAAGAAGCGCTAAAACAAAAAAGGGTGAAGGCAAAGCGCTTTCACCCTTTTTTATTTAGCTGCACCCGGTTGTGCCGCCGCACGTGTCGCATTTCATGCAGGTGCCGCTGCGTATCAGGGTAAACGATCCGCAGGCGGGGCAGGGGTCGCCTTCGTAGCCTTTAATGCGGGCTTCTATTATTTTTGCGGCTTCTTTTGTATCCGCTGTTTTGGAAAGATGGGGCGCGGCTTTTTCTTTGGTTTGGGTTTTGCCGCGTTCGGGCGCCAGGGCTGTATCGTTCTTTGTTCCTGTGGACAAAAGATCCTCCGGTTTTACCTGGCCTAAGTCCGCGCGTTTTAGGTAGCTAATTGCCAAATCGCGGAAGATGTAATCCATAACGCTGGTTGCCATTTTTACGTAGTCGTGTCCCTGAACTACTCCGTTTGGTTCAAAGCGGCTAAAGGTAAAGGCGTCAACGTATTCCTCAAGGGGTACGCCGTACTGAAGGCCCAGGGATACGGCGATTGCAAAGCTGTTTAAAAGGCTGCGGAAGGCCGCGCCTTCTTTGTGCATATCCAAAAAGATTTCGCCCAGGCTGCCGTCGTCGTATTCTCCGGTGCGGATAAAAATAGAGTGGCCGCCGATTTTTGCTTTTTGCGTGTAGCCCGAGCGGCGGTTGGGCAGCGACTTCCGGTAGCTCCTGCCTCCTGTGTCCGTGCGCCGCCTTTCAATTTCGGGCCATACCGGGGCTGCCAGGGCTTCTTCAACTTTAAGGATGGTGTCTGCCAGGGGGTCGGTGCCCGGGGCAAAGGACGAAAGGGGCTGTGATAGTTTGGAGCCGTCGCGGTACAGGGCGACTGCTTTAAGGGCCATTTTCCAGGCCATCATGTATGCGCCTTTTACGTCATCGTAGTTTGCGTCGTTGGGCATGTTGATGGTTTTGGAGATGGCTCCAGAAATAAAGGGCTGGACTGCCGCCATCATTTCAACGTGGGATTTCCAGGGGATGGAGCGGCTGCCGTTTTTGCCCGAAGGGGTTGCGGTATCAAAAATGCCGTAATGTTCTTTTTTAAGATGGGGGGCTCCTTCAAGGCCCATTGCGCCGCAGGTGTAGAGTTCGGCGGCTTCAATGTCGGCGGCGGAAAAGCCCAGGTGTTTTAAGAGGCTAAAGCCCGGCATCGTATAGGCGGCTTCGGGGATTTTTAAATTCTTTTCGACAAACTCTTTGCCCAGTATCCAGGGGTTAAAGACCCCTTCAAGGCTAAGGGCGCTTGCCGCGGCTGCTTCCGCTGCGGCGATTGCCTGTGGGGTAAAGCCTTTGCCGGCAAGGCTTTCGCCGTTAATGGCCGGTGCGCCGGAAAAGGTTTTGTGTCCTGTGGCATAGGCTTCGATTTTGTCGATTTCGGCTTTTTTGTAGCCAAGTGCTTCCAGGGCGGGCGGCACCGACTGGTTTATGATTTTAAAATAGCCGCCGCCCGCGAGTTTTTTGAATTTTACCAGGGCAAAGTCGGGTTCCACGCCGGTTGTGTCGCAATCCATCAAAAGCCCGATAGTGCCTGTGGGGGCGATGGCGCTTACCTGGGCATTCCTAAAGCCGTGCTTTTCCCCCAGGTTAAGGGCGCTGTCCCAGGCAAGTTTTGCGGCGTCCAAAAGATACGCCGGGCATTTTCCGCTGTCAATTCCCACGGGGATGGTGTGAAGTTTTTCGTACTCTTCGGCTTTTGCGTTATAGCAGGCCCGGCGGTGGTTGCGGATTACCCTGAGCATATCCGCCGCGTTTTCTTTATAGGAAGGGAAAGGGCCAAGCTCTGCCGCCATTCTGGCCGATTGCGCGTAGGCTTCCCCGGTAAGCAGGGCCGAAAGGGCTCCTGCCACGGAGCGGCCTTCGGGTGAGTCGTAGGCCATGCCCATAATCATAAGGAGGCTTCCCAGGTTGGCGTAGCCTAGGCCGAGGGTGCGGTATTTGTAAGACAGTTCGGCGATTTTTGGCGCCGGGAACTGCGCCATTACCACGGAGATTTCGAGAATGGTTGTCCAGACGCGGATGGCGTGCAGGCAGGCTTCAATATTAATTGTTTTGGTTTTTTTATCGTAAAAGAGCGCGAGGTTAATGGAGGCTAAATTACAGGCTGTGTCGTCAAGGAACATGTATTCCGAGCAGGGGTTTGACGCGCGGATTTCCCCGCCTGCCGGGCAGGTGTGCCAGTCGTTGATTGTCGTGTGGTACTGAAGGCCCGGA